>NZ_JAWLBP010000002.1:42701-86392 GCF_041687595.1 Guyparkeria sp.
CGAGATCCTCACGAGCGACGTCCGGTCTCTCGTGGATCGCGACGAAGATGGCGTAGCCGACGAGGCGGATGGCACCGGCGAAGCGAATGGCACGGGCGATGCGAACGGGCTGCCGAACGAGCCGCTCAAGGCGCTGCCCTGATCGGCACGATGACGCACAAGCAAATTGACAGGGAACACGAAAGACCATGACCCAGAAAGTCGTAAGCGGCGAGGAACTCAAGCAGACCGCCTTGGGCCGTGAACTGAGCAACGAACAGTGCAAGCTGCTGGCCACGGTCTGCGAGCGTCGCACGGTTGCCAACGGCGAGACGCTGTTCAGCGAGGGCGAGGTCAGTGACACGCTGTTCGTTATCGTCTCCGGGCGATTCGCGGTCAGCCGCGACACCGGGCGAGGCTTCTCCGACACGCTGCACCTGCTGGAGTCCGGCCACCTGGCCGGCGAGTCTGGCTTCCTCGACGGCTCGCCGCACAGCGCCACGCTGCGCGCAGTGGGCGACGCCGAGGTCGTCACCCTCGACCGGGCTCACCTCGAGGCCATGCTGGTCGACCATCCGATCCTGGTCTACAAGGTCATGCGCGCCATCGTGCACAGCATCCGCGAGATCATCCGCCGGATGAACCGCCAGCACAGCGAGTTGCTGAGCTACATCAACCCCAACATCGGGCGGTTCTGAGGAACCCACGAATCGCGGGATGCAGAAAGGGCCGTGATCGAGAGATCACGGCCCTTTTTCTTGTCCAGACCACGACGCACCCCCTAAAGGGGCGACCTCCCCTACCTGTCTTTTCGCATGGACAGGCGCAGGCGGCCCTGGCGGTCGATCTCGAGGAGCTTGACATCGACCTCGTCGCCCTCGTTGACCACGTCGGTGACCTTCTCCACGCGCCCCTCGGCCATCTCGGAGATGTGCAGCAGGCCGTCCTTGCCCGGCGCGATGTTGACGAAGGCCCCGAAGTCGACCACGCGCACTACCTTGCCGTGGTAGACCTTGCCCACCTCTAGCTCGGCGGTCAGTTCCTCGATGCGGCGACGCGCCTCCTCGGCGGCCTCGCCGTTGGGTGCGGCGATCGTGACCACCCCGTCCTCGCCGATGTCGATCTGGGTGTCGGTCTCCTTGGTCAGCGCCTGGATGGTCGACCCACCCTTGCCGATCAGGTCCCCCTTGCGTTCCGGGTTGATCCGCATGGTGACGAACCGGGGCGCATGCGAGGAGAGGTCGGTCCGCGCCTCGGCCAGTGCCTCGTTCATGCACTCGAGGATGTGCGTGCGCCCCGCCCGGGCCTCCCGCAGGGCCTCCTCCATGATCTCGCGGTTGATCCCCTCGATCTTGATGTCCATCTGCAGGGCATTCACGCCATCGGCGCTGCCCGCGACCTTGAAATCCATGTCGCCGAGGTGGTCCTCGTCACCGAGGATGTCGGTCAGGACGACGAACTGGTCGCCTTCCTTGATCAGGCCCATCGCGATCCCGGCCACCGGGGCCTTCATGGGAACGCCCGCGTCCATCATCGCCAGCGAGGCACCGCAGACCGACGCCATCGACGACGAGCCGTTGGACTCGGTGATCTCGGAGACCACGCGGATGGTGTAGGGGAACTCCTCGGCCGCCGGCACAGCAGCCATCACGCCACGACGCGCCAGGTTGCCGTGGCCGATCTCGCGGCGCTTCGGCGCGCCGAAACGGCCGGTCTCGCCCACGCAGAACGGCGGGAAGTTGTAGTGGAACAGGAAGGGTTCCTTGCGCTCGCCGCCGACCGCGTCGATCAGCTGTGCGTCCCGCGCGGTGCCCAGGGTGGTGACCACCATGGCCTGTGTCTCGCCGCGGGTGAACAGCGCCGAGCCGTGGGCGCGCGGCAGGAACCCGGTGCGGATGCTGATCGGGCGGACGGTACGCGTGTCGCGCCCGTCGATGCGCGGCTTGCCGGCTAGGATGCTGCCGCGCACCACGTCGGACTCGATGCCCTTGGTCAGCCCGTCGACCTGTTTTTCGGTCACCGGGGGCTCGGCCGTCTCGTCGACGAAACGCTCACGGATCTCGCCCCGCAACTGCCCCAGGCGGGCGCCCCGCTCGGCCTTGTCCGCGATCTGGTAGGCGGCCTCGATCTCGGCGCGGAACGCGGAGGCGATCCGTTCGGCCAGATCGCTGTCATCGGCCGGCGGAGTCCACTCGATCGGCGCGTTTCCGGCTTCGGCGGTCAGCGCGTTGATCGCGCGGATGGCTGCCTGCATCTGCTCGTGCCCGAACATGACCGCGTCGAGCATCGTCTGCTCGGGCAACTGGTCGGCTTCGGACTCGACCATCAGCACAGCCTTCTCCGTGCCGGCCACCACCAGGTCGAGGCGCGAGTCGGCGACCTGTGCCGGACTCGGGTTCAGGACGAACTCGCCGTCGATATGACCGATCCGTGCCGCCCCGATCGGGCCGGCGAACGGCGCTCCGGACAGCGACAGCGCCGCGGAGGCACCGATCAGCGCCGGAATCTCGGAGTCGACTTCCGGGTCGAGCGACAGCACCTGGGCGATAACCTGGGTTTCGTGGGTGAATCCCTTCGCGAACAGCGGACGCACCGGCCGGTCGATCAGGCGTGCGACCAGCGTCTCGCCCTCGGTCGAACGCCCCTCGCGGCGGAAGAAGCTGCCCGGCACCCGACCGGCGGCGTAGAACTTCTCCTGGTATTCCACCGTCAGCGGCAGGAAATCCTTGCCGGGATCGGCCGTCGGCGCCACCACGGCGGTGACCAGCACCACGGTCTCCCCCATGGTGACCATGACCGCACCGCTGGCCTGCCGGGCGATTTCACCGGTCTCCAGGGTGACGGTGTGTTGACCGTACTCGAAGGATTGCTTGCTGACTGCCACGCTTGGCTCCTGACGTACTGTTGGATGTGTTCAATGGGCGACGGGACGATCGACTGACCGACTCGCAAACAAAAAACCCGCCGCGATGCGACGGGTTTCAAGTGTAACCGGGAAGCGCTTACTTGCGCAGGCCGAGTTTCGCGATCAGTTCCTGATAGCGGGTCAGGCTCTTCGACTTGAGGTAGTCGAGCATCTTGCGACGCTGGTTGACCAGCTTGAGCAGGCCACGGCGGGAATGATGATCCTGCTTGTGCGTGGCAAAGTGCTCGGTCAGGTGCTGGATCCGCTGAGTCAGCAGGGCAACCTGGACTTCCGGGGAACCGGTGTCGTTTGCATCTTTGCCGAACTCGGCAACGATATCGGCGGTAGTCTTTTCATTCAGGGACATGGGAACTCTCCTATCTGCCTGGGTGAAGCTTTTGAAGTCCATCGTGGGTCAGTGGCCCGGATAATCACCGGGGCCACCGTCCCGCAATGCCATGGGCGCTAGTGCGCCCCTTACAACGCCGCGAACAGTCGTCGCGGCGCGGTTCGCCCGTCATCCAGCACTTCCCCCATACCCAGGAAGAGGTCGTCGGGTGAGTACAGTCGAAACCACCCGGTTTGTGGCGCTTTGGGCACAAACACCGGATGACCATGGCGAATCGGGTCGACGCTAGAGGCATCCAGCACAACGGCCGGATAGGCGCCCAGCGCCGAATCAATCGGGAGGATAACACGATCCAGGGCCGCGAGCCCGCCTTCCTCGGCCAGGACCTCGAGATCATCGAGCGTCCAGGCGCGATCCGCGGATCGATCCCCGGTCGCCTCGATCGACCAGGGTCCGAGCCCGATGCGACGAAGCTTCGTCACTACCGCACCGCAGCCGATCGCCGCGCCGATGTCCTCGACCAGCGTTCTGATGTAGGCGCCCTTGCTCGAGTGCACGCGAAGGGTGAACTCGTCCTTGGACAGGGACTCGAGCGTGATCTCGTGGAAATCGATCGTGCGGGCCTTGCGCTCGACTGTCTTGCCCTCTCGGGCCAGCTCGTAGAGTCGCCTGCCGTCCTGCTTCAGGGCCGAGTACATCGGCGGAACCTGCTCAACGCGGCCGCGAAAGCCCTCGAGGACCTTCTCGAGACTCGACTCGTCGACCGGCGGGACCTCGCGGGTGTCGATCACCTCGCCTTCGAGATCGCCGCTGTCGGTCGTCACCCCAAGACGCCCGGTGACCCGGTACGTCTTGTCGGCGTCGAGCAGCAACCCCGAGATTCGGGTCGCCTGGCCGAAGCAGACGGGCAACAGCCCGCTGGCCGCCGGATCGAGGCTCCCGGTGTGACCGGCCTTTGCGGCCTGGAACAAGCGCTTGACGCGCTGCAGGGCGTGATTGGAGCTCAGGCCGAGCGGCTTGTCGAACAGGACGATGCCGTTGATGGGCCGACCGCGGCGTTTGCGTGCCATGCAGAAAACCGGCCGCCGATCAGCGGTTGCCGGACTCGTCGTCCGACTCGTCGGACTCGCCGTCGACGTCCTTCTCGCGTACCGCCCGGATCAGCGCGTCCATCTGCATGCCCTGCTCGATCGAGTTGTCGAAGATGAACGTCAACTGCGGCACGATGCGAAGGCGCATGCGGTGACCCAGTTCGCTGCGGAGGTGACCGGCGGCCTCTTCGAACCACTGTTCGGCCACCGGCTGCTCACGAGCATCGAGCACGCTGTAGAAAATGCGGGCATGGGCGAGATCCCGCGAGACCTCGCAGTCCGTGATCGTGAGCAAGGTCAGCGGCGCGTTGGGCCCGCTGTCCACGCCCGAATCACGGATGAGTTCCGCGATCTCGCGTTTGATCTGTCCGGCCACCCGCTGGTGGCGCTGGAAACCCTGTGCCATGAAAACCGATACCGCCTTACAGGGTCCGCTGAACCTCGACGCGCTCGAAGACCTCGATCTGGTCTCCGACCTTGACGTCGTTGTAGTTCTTCACGCCGATGCCGCACTCCATGCCCGAGCGTACTTCCTGGACATCGTCCTTGAAGCGGCGCAACGATTCGAGTTCGCCCTCGTAGATGACCACGTTGTCGCGCAGCACCCGGATCGGGTTGTTCCGCTTGACCACGCCCTCGGTGACCATGCAACCGGCGATCGCGCCCAGCTTCGGTGAGCGGAACACGTCACGCACCTCGGCGAGACCGACGAACTTCTCTTGGGTCTCGGTGCCCAGCAGGCCGGTCATGGCCGCCTTGACGTCGTCGAGCATCTCGTAGATGACCGAGTAGTAGCGGATCTCGACGTCCTGCTCGCCGGCGGTCTTGCGCGCCGCGGCGTCGGCTCGGACGTTGAAGCCGATCACGATGGCGCTGGATGTGGCCGCAAGGTTGATGTCCGACTCGTTGATCCCGCCCACGCCGCTCATCAGGACGTTGACCTTGACGTCGTCGGTCGAAAGCTTTTGCAGGCTGTCGCGGATGGCCTCGGCGGAGCCCTGCACGTCGGCCTTGACCAGCACGTTGAGCGACTCGACCTCGCCTTCCTTCATCTGCTCGAACAGGTTCTCGAGCTTGGCCGCCTGCTGGGCCGCGAGTCGCGAATCGCGCTGCTTGGCCTCGCGGAACTCGGCAATCTCGCGCGCCTTGCGCTCGTCCTCGATCACCACCAGCTCGTCACCGGCTTCCGGCGTGCCGGAAAGACCCAGCACGACCACCGGGATGGACGGGCCGGCCGACTTGACCTGCTTGCCGTTCTCGTCGAGCAGGGCACGCACCCGGCCGTACTCCTTGCCCACGACCACGGTATCGCCCTTCTTGAGGGTGCCGCTCTGAACCAGGATGGTCGCGACCGGACCGCGGCCCTTCTCGAGAGAGGACTCGACGACGGTACCGATGGCGTGACCCTCGACCGGTGCCTTGAGCTCCTGGAGCTCGGCCTGGAGGAGAATTGCCTCGAGCAGCTGGTCGATGCCTTCACCGGTGTGTGCGGAGACGTGCACGAACTGCGTGTCACCGCCCCACTCCTCGGAAATCACTTCTTCCTGCGAAAGCTCGGCGCGCACCCGCTCGGGGTCGGCACCGTCCTTATCGATCTTGTTGACGGCAACCACCATTGGCACGTTGCCGGCACGGGCATGGTGGATCGCCTCTTTGGTCTGCGGCATGACGCCGTCGTCCGCCGCCACGACCAGCACGACCACGTCGGTGGCGCTCGCCCCACGGGCACGCATGGCGGTGAACGCCTCATGGCCCGGAGTATCGAGGAAGGTGACGGTGCCGCGCGGCGTGTCGACGTGGTAGGCGCCGACGTGCTGGGTGATGCCACCGGCCTCGCCCGCGGTGACCTTGGCGCGACGGATGTGGTCGAGCAGCGAGGTCTTGCCGTGATCGACGTGACCCATGACGGTGACGACCGGCGGACGCGGCTTGGCCTCGCCCTGCTCGACCTGCTGCAGCGCCTCGTCCTCGATCGCCGTCTCGGACTCGGCGTGCGGATTATGGCCCATCTCTTCGACCACGAGGATCGCGGTGTCCTGATCGAGCACCTGGTTGATGGTGGCCATCACGCCCATGTTGAACAGTGTCTTGACCACGTCGACGCCCTTGACGGCCATGCGCTGGGCCAGGTCTTCGACGGAAATCGATTCAGGCACGTTGACGTCGCGGACCACCGGGGCGGTCGGCTTCTCGAACGTGTGGCGGGTAGCCACGGCCGTCTTGGAAGCGGCTCCCCTCTTGCCCTTCTTGCGACGACGACCGGCGCCGGCACCCAGGTGCAGTTCCTCGCGAGCCTTCTCGCGGGCATGACGACCCTTGCCGCCGTGCTTTCCGCTGCGCTTGGCCTTGCCTTCGTCAGGGGATACCGGAATACCCGGCGCTTCCTCGGGCATGGCGACGATGCGCAGGCGGGATTTCGGCTTGCCCTTCTGATCTTCCTCTTCCGTGGCCTCGGCGGATTCCTCGCCCGCCTGGGGTTCGGCTGGCGCCTCTTCCGCCTCGGAGGGCTTCTCCTCGGCAGCGGGCTCCTCCTCAGCAGGGGCCTCGGACTTCTCGGCCTCTTCGGACGCCGCTGCCTCAGCCTGCTCGGCAGGGGCTTCGGCCTGCTCCTCGACCTCGACAGCCGGCTGCGGCTCCTCGGCGGCAGGACGGGCCTCGACTTCCGGCTCCTCGGTGTGCGGGGCCTCTTCGGCTACCGGCTTTTCCGCTTCGGGTTCGTTTTCCAACTCTTCCCGAGGCACGTAGGTCTTGCGACGACGGTACTCGACCGCGACGGTCTTGCCGCCACGTCCGCCACCGCCGACCTTGATTTCCTGCTGCGACCGGCGCTTCAGTGTGATGCGAGAGGATGGCTTCTTGGCCTCCCCCTCGCTCGACGAGCGCGACTTGCGCAGATGGGCCAGCAGCTTCATCTTGTCGTCGTCACTGACACTGGCATCCACGGAGGCGACCGTCACGCCTGCTTCAGCCAGTTGCTCAAGCAGCCGTTCGGGGGTGGCGCCAACCACTTTTGCCAATTCTTTAACCGTGACCTCGGACATTAACGACTCCTGTGGTCCTGAAAACTATTCAAACATCGAAACTTCGCCCCGGCACTCACCGGTGGCGGCTGGTCGGACTGTTGCCGACCGGTCAGGCGAACCAGGGAGCACGGGCGGCCATGATCAGCCGGCCGGCGAGCTCCTCGTCCACGCCTTCGTATTCCGTCAATTCATCAATGGACAGTTCGGCAACGTCTTCCGAGTCCTTGATGTTGTTCTCGCGGAGGTTGGCGGCCAGTTCGGCCGTCATTCCGTCAAGTTCCTCGAGGGAGAGCGCCTCGCCGGACGACTCGGTCTCTTCCTCGGACTCGCTACCGCCGGAGATCGCCATGGTCAGCAGGGCGTCACGGGCGCGGTTGCGCAGTTCCTCGACGATCCCCTCGTCAAAGCCCTCGACATCGAGCAGCTCCTCGGTAGGCACGTAGGCGATCTCCTCGATGGTGGTGAAGCCGGCCTCGACCAGCACCTCACCGACCTCCTGGTCGACGTCGAGCGCCTCCATGAACTGCTCGGTCAGGCGGCGGGTCTCGGCCTCGCCCTTCTCCAGCGCCTGCTCCTCGCTCATGACGTTGATCTGCCAGTGCGTGAGCTGGCTGGCCAGACGCACGTTCTGGCCACCGCGACCGATCGCCTTGGAGAGGTTCTCCTCGCTGACCGCGACGTCCATGCTGCCGGCGTCCTCGTCCACGACGATCGAGATGACCTCGGCCGGCGACATGGCGTTGATCACGAACTGGGCCGGGTTCTCGTCCCAGACGATGATATCAATCCTTTCACCGGAGAGCTCATTGGTCACCGACTGGACCCGCGAGCCGCGCATGCCGACACAGGTGCCGACCGGGTCGATGCGCGGGTCGTTGGAGAGCACCGCGATCTTGGCGCGCAGGCCCGGGTCACGGGCGGCGTTGACGATCTCGATCAGTCCCTGGGAGATCTCCGGCACCTCGAGCTTGAACAGCTCGATCAGGAATTCGGGCGCGGTGCGCGAGACGAAGATCTGCGGACCACGCGGCTCGTGACGCACGTCGGTGATGTAGCCACGCAGGCGGTCGCCCGGGCGGACGGCCTCGCGGCCGATCATCTCGTCACGCGGGATCATCGCCTCCGCATTGCCGCCGAGGTCGAGGATGACGTTGCCGCGATCGATGCGCTTGACCAGCCCCATGATCAGGGTGCCCTTGCGATCAATGTAGGCATCCACCACCTGGGCGCGTTCGGCTTCGCGCACCTTCTGCACGATGACCTGCTTGGCGGCCTGGGCGGCGATCCGGCCGAACTCGACCGACTCGATCTCTTCCTCGATGAAGTCGCCGATCTGGACGTCCGGGTCGTCCATCTGCGCGGCCTCGAGAATGATCTCGCGCTCGGGATGCTCGGAGGTTTCGCCCTCGACGACTTCCCAGCGACGGAAGGTGCGGTAGCTGCCGGTCTCCTGGTCGATCTCCACGCGGGTATCGACGTCGCCCCCGTGGCGCTTGCGCGCCGCCTGGGCCAGTGCGGCCTCGATCGCCTCGAAGATCACCTGACGATCGACGCCCTTTTCGTTGGAAACCGAATCGACGACAAAAAGGATTTCTTTGTTCATGTTGCTAGCCAGATCGCTCTATTTCCGCGCCGCGCGCCGCTTCTTTCGCTTGTTGCGCCCGCGCTTGCTGTTGTCTGCAAACTCGTACACGAGGTTGGCCCTGTCGACCTCCTCGAAACGGAAGACCAGCTCACCCACCTCGTCGACGAGCACGGTGATGTCCTCACCGTCCACGCCCTGGATGACACCTTCGAATTTCTTCTGCCGCGCCACCGGCTTGTAGAGACGCAGGCGGACACGATGCCCGACGAAGCGGGCAAAGTCCGACGTGCGGAACATCGGACGCTCCACGCCCGGCGAGGAAACCTCGAGCCGGTAGGCGCCCGGGAACGGATCTTCCACGTCCAGCACGCCACTCAGGGCGTTGCTGATCTCGGCGCAGTGATCGAGGGTCATGCCGTCCGGATGGTCGACGTACACGCGCAGCAGGCCGTTGGGGCCGCCGCGGAATTCGCCACCGACCCACTCGAACCCGAGGCTTTCGACCTCCGGCTTGAGCATCTCTTCGATCGTCGACGGGATTCTCTGCACTCGCGCTCTATCCTCCGAAATAACCCGGTCCGTTCCACGTTCGCGAACATCGCGCTGCCCGGAGTCAAAAACTCCTCCGGGAAAATAAAAAAGCCCCATATGGGGCCCGGCATCACTTCAAACAGCCAATGTTCGCGGGAACCGGAATATAAGGACAAAGCCCACAAAAGTCAATCGCTCCGGCCGGTTATACCGACCGGAGGCGCAGCCCGGGACGATCAGTCGCCGCGCAGGTCGTCGAAGAAACGCCTTACCGAGTCGAGGAAGGAATGCTGGCGCGGGCGGTGCTTCTTCGCCACGCTGCCGTCGTCCCCGCCGCCCAGCGACCGCTCGAAGGCCTCCAGCAGTTCACGCTGCTCGCGATTGAGCTTGACCGGAGTCTCGACGTGCACGGTGACCAGCAGGTCGCCCTGCGCACCGCCACGGACGGGCTTGACCCCCTTTCCACGCAGGCGGAACACCTTGCCCGTCTGCGTCTCCTCGGGGATCTTGAGATTGACCTTGCCACCGAGGGTCGGGACCTCGATCTCCCCGCCCAGAGCCGCGGCGGTGAAGCTGATCGGCATGTCGCAGAGCAGGTCCGCGCCCTCGCGACGGAAGAGCGGATGCGGCTTGATGTCGATCAGGATATACAGATCCCCGGGCGGGCCACCCTTCTCGCCCGGGGCGCCTTCGCCCGAGTGGCGAATGCGGTCACCGGTGTCCACGCCGGCGGGAATCTTGATCGAGAGTGTCTTCTGCGTCTCGATGCGACCCGTGCCACCGCAGTCGGTACAGGGGTCTTCGACGACTTCGCCCTCGCCACCACAATCCGGACACGGCTGCTGGATGGAGAAGAAGCCCTGCTGGATGCGCACCGCCCCCTGGCCGCCACAAGTCGAACAGGTCTTCTTGCCGGTCCCGGGCTTCGCGCCGCTGCCGTCGCAGGTGGAGCAGGGCTCGGTGGTCGGGATGCGGATGTCGACGGTCGTGCCCCGTACCGCTTCCTCGAGTGACAACTTGAGGTTGTACTGCAGGTCGGCACCGCGAGTCGCCCCGCCGCGCCCGCGGCCGCCCCCGAAGATGTCGCCGAAAACGTCGCCGAAGATGTCGGCAAAGCCCGCACCGCCGCCGAAACCGCCACCGCCGAAGCCGCCGGCACCCTGACCGTCGACGCCGGCATGGCCGAACTGGTCGTAGGCCGAACGCTTCTGCGGGTCGGAAAGGACCTCGTAGGCCTCCTTGGCCTCCTTGAACAGTCCCTCGGCCTTCTCGTCACCCGGATTGCGGTCCGGGTGATGCTTCATCGCCAGTCGGCGATAGGCCTTCTTCAGTTCATCGGCCGAGGCATTCTTGCTGACCCCCAGCACCTCGTAGTAGTCACGTTTTGCCATGGTCGATCTCTAACGGCTGAATCGATTGCTGCCCGGCGCACAGGCCGCGCCGGGCCGGAATACTGCTGGACGGGCCCCGTTGCCGGACGGCCCGTCCATGGAAATCGGTTGTGCCGCGCGGCGCGCGGCACAAAAAATCACCCGCCCCGGGAGGCGGATGATCCACTGGTCAGTCAGACAACTTATTTCTTGTCGTCGTCCTTGACCTCTTCGAACTCGGCGTCGACGACGTCGTCGTCCTTCTTCGCCTGTTCGCCACC
This sequence comes from Guyparkeria sp., assembly GCF_041687595.1. Classification (NCBI taxonomy): domain Bacteria; kingdom Pseudomonadati; phylum Pseudomonadota; class Gammaproteobacteria; order Chromatiales; family Thioalkalibacteraceae; genus Guyparkeria; species Guyparkeria sp. Next base: position 53,816 of record NZ_JAWLBP010000002.1, read on the forward strand.
GGCAGCCTGCTCGCCGCCGGCCTGGCCGCCCTGGGCCTTCTGCATGACCGCGGCGGAAGCCTGGGACAGGGCCTCGACCTTGGCGTCGATCGCCGCCTTGTCGTCGCCCTTCATCGTCTCGCGCAGTTCGGCGATGGCGTCCTCGACCGGCTTCTTGTCCTCGTCGGTCAGCGCATCGCCGGCCTCGGACATGGTCTTCTCGATGGTGTGGATGATGCCGTCGCCCTGGTTGCGCGCCTCGACCAGTTCCTTCTGCTTCTTGTCCTCGTCGGCGTGCGCAGCGGCATCCTGCACCATACGCTCGACTTCTTCCTCGGACAGACCGGAGCTCGCCTTGATCTCGATCTTCTGCTCGCGACCAGTGCCCTTGTCCTTGGCCGAGACATTCAGGATGCCATTGGCGTCGATGTCGAGGGTCACCTCGATCTGCGGCTGACCTCGCGGTGCCGGCGGGATCTCGGTGAGATCGAAGCGGCCCAGCGACTTGTTGCCCGAAGCCATCTCGCGCTCGCCCTGCAGGACGTGGACGGTCACGGCGGTCTGGTTGTCCTCGGCGGTCGAGAACGTCTGGCTCGCCTTGGTCGGGATGGTGGTGTTCTTCTCGATCAGCTTGGTCATGACGCCGCCCATCGTCTCGATGCCGAGCGACAGCGGGGTGACGTCAAGCAGCAGCACGTCGGAGACGCCGCCGGAGAGCACACCGCCCTGGATCGCGGCACCTACGGCCACGGCCTCGTCCGGGTTGACGTCCTTGCGCGGGTCCTTGCCGAAGAACTCGGCGACCGTGTCGCGCACTTTCGGCATGCGGGTCTGACCGCCAACCAGGATCACGTCGTCGATGTCGGAGGCCGACACGCCGGCATCCTTGAGCGCCATCTTGCACGGATCGATGGTGCGCTTGACCAGCTCCTCGACCAAGGATTCGAGCTTGGCCCGGGTGATCTTGATGTTCATGTGCTTCGGACCGCTCTGATCCGCCGTGATGTACGGCAGGTTCACGTCGGTCTGCTCGGTCGAGGACAGCTCGATCTTGGCCTTCTCGGCGGCTTCCTTGAGACGCTGCATGGCCAGCGCGTCGTTGGAGAGATCGACGCCCTGCTCCTTCTTGAACTCGTCGACCAGGTGATCGATCAGGCGGTTGTCGAAGTCCTCGCCACCCAGGAAGGTGTCACCGTTGGTGGACATGACTTCGAACTGCTTCTCGCCGTCGATGTCCGCGACCTCGATAATGGAGATATCGAAGGTACCGCCACCCAGGTCGTAGACCGCGATCTTGCGATCACCGCCTTCTTTCTTGTCCATGCCGTAGGCCAGCGCCGCGGCGGTCGGCTCGTTGATGATCCGCTTGACCTCGAGGCCCGCAATCTGACCGGCGTCCTTGGTCGCCTGGCGCTGGTTGTCGTTGAAGTAGGCCGGCACGGTGATGACCGCCTCGGTGACTTCCTCGCCCAGATACGCCTCGACGTCCTTCTTGATCTTCATCAGGATGCGAGCGGAAACCTCCGGCGGCGCCATCTTCTTGCCGTTGGCCTCGACCCAGGCATCACCGTTTTCCGCCTTGACGATCTTGTAAGGCATCAGCTTGATGTCCTTCTGCACCGCATCTTCGTCGAAGCTGCGGCCGATCAGTCGCTTGACGGCGTACAGGGTGTTTTCCGGGTTGGTGACGGCCTGGCGCTTGGCCGGCTGGCCGACCAGTATTTCGCCGTCGTTGGTGTAGGCGACCACCGACGGGGTGGTGCGTGCACCCTCGGCGTTCTCGATGACCTTGCCGGACTTGCCGTCCATGATGGCGACACAGGAGTTGGTCGTCCCGAGGTCGATACCGATTACCTTGCCCATGATTCGTGTCTCCAGATTTCGTTTGAATGCGTGAAATTCGTTGCCGCTGGCCGGTTGGTGCATCCGGCACGGCGATCAGCCCTTGACCGTGGACTTGCGGCCACCCCGGCATTTTTCAAGCCGGGGCACGGAAAATTCAGTCTTGTTTCGGTTTGGACACCACCACCAGCGCCGGGCGCACGACCCGCTCCTTGAGCAGGTAGCCCTTCTGCATCACGTCGACGACGTGATCGGGCTCACCCTCGTGCGGCTGGGTCGCCATCGCCTGGTGGTGGTCGGGATTGAAGCGCTCGCCGATGGGGTGCACCGCCTTGACCCCGAACTTCTCCAACGTCTGGATCAGCATGTTGAGGGTCATCTCGTCACCCTCGCGGATCTTCTCCAGCGTGGCCCCTTCCTTCTCGGACGCCTCGATGCCCAGCTCCAGGGAGTCGACCACCGGCAGCAGTCCCTCGACGAAGCGTTCCAGGGCGAACTTGCGCGCCGACTCGACATCTCGCTCGGCCCGACGACGCACGTTCTGCATCTCGGCGGCCATGCGCAGGAGCTCTTCCTCCTTCTCGGCCAGTTGCGCCCGGAGCTGTTCGACCTCGCCGCCCTGCTCGGACTGACCCTCGCCCTCGACCGGCTGTTCGGGGGATTCCTGCGTGTTCTCGTCTTGATCGACCGGCTTGTCCGTCATCGAAACTCTCCTGATATGGAAGTGAACTGGTTGGCTTGTCTGGTTCGATTTTCCGACTGTTGGGGCTGGCCCCGGGATTTCAAGGGGCTGGCGCCCGCGCCAGTCGCCGGGGAGCGGTCGGAACGGACGACGGCGGGATGTCCGGCTGTCCGGCGCGACCGGTTACTGGCGCGCCAGCGCAGTGGACAGTAGCCGGGAGGTGACGTCGACGATGGAGATCACTCGGTCGTAGGGCATGCGCTTGGGGCCGATCACCCCGAGGACCCCGACGACCTCGTCGTCCACGCCGTAGGAGGCACCCACCACGCCGCACTCGTCGAAGGTGGGCGACCCGGACTCCCGGCCGATGAATATCTTCACGCCCTGGGCGCGCTCGCACTCATCAAGCAGCGAGACCAGCTCGCGCTTCTCGGTGAAGGCGTTGAACAGGCGGCGCATGCGCTCGACATCGCTCAACTCGTCGATGCCCATCAGGTTGACCTGGCCGGCCACGGCCACATCCGCCTGGTCCTCCACGGCACCGACCGCGGTCTCGGCGAGACTGACCGCCTCGGCCAGGTTGCCCTCGATTTCCTCGCGAGTGTGCTTGAGCTCGTTGACCAGAGTCTGGCGCAGGGCCTGGATCGACTGACCGTTGAGCCGGTCATTGAGAAAGTTGGCAAAGCGGGTCAGCTCGTCCTGGGTATAGGGCTTGTCCGGATGGATGATGCGGTTCTGTACGCCGCCATCGTTGGTGACGAGAACCATGAGCACCCGCCCGGGCGAGAGCGAGACGAAATCGATCTGCCGGAACAGCGCCCGCGCCCGGGAGGGAATGGTGACCACGCCGGCGTATCGAGTCAGGCTAGACAGGAGGTTGGAGGCGGTGTCAGCCAGGTGTTGCGGATCGTCCTGGGCCGCCTCCCGGAGAATGCTTTCGAGGCGGCGAGCGTCCACCGGCGCCCTCGCGGGGGCGACCAGCAGCGAGTCGACGAAGAGGCGGTAGGCAAGCTCGGTCGGCACCCGCCCGGAGGAGGTATGCGGGGCGCGCACCAGGCCGAGGTCCTCGAGGTCCGCCATCACGTTGCGCACGGTCGCCGGGCTGAGGTTGAGGTCGGACATCCGCGCGAGCACGCGCGAACCCACCGGCGCTCCCTCGTCGGTATAGCGGTCGATCAGCACCCGCAACAGGGCCTGGGCCCGCTCGGGAAGTTCACTCCAGGTCTCAGCCATTTTCCGAACCCGATTGTTTGAGGGAAACACGAAAAACCTTCGGCCGGATCGTCATCCGCGCATGGGTCAGCTGGCGCATGCACCGTGTCTGACAGCGAATCGGTTCCGGGATTTCCCTGAGGAAGGCGACGGCCCGGCAGCAGACAAAGCGCCGCCGAACACGATCCTTGTGTCGGCGCCCAGCCGCCTTCGGGACATTAAACTAGCACTCGCCGGCCGAGAGTGCCAAATGCCCCGAACCGGTCGCGGCGCCCGGCACGTTCCCGCCCCACGGGTTTTGCTAGACTGCACCGTCAAGCGCGATCAGCGCATCGCGCTTTCCGACACCCGACCGATCCGAGGAAGAATCACATGGCCATGAACGCTTGGGTCATCCTGCTATTGGCCGGCCTGCTGGAAATCCTCTGGGCCAGCGGCCTGCGATTCACCGATGGCTTTACCCGCCCGATCCCGTCGATCGCGGTGCTGGCGCTCGCCTGGCTGAGCTTCTATCTTCTTGCATTGGCCATGCGCGAAATTCCGATGGGCACTGCCTATGCCATCTGGACGGGCATTGGCGCGACCGGCGTGGCCCTGCTGGGCATGACCTTCCTCAAGGAGCCGGTCAGCATTTCCCGCCTGCTCTTCCTGGCAATGATCGTCACTGGCATCATCGGCCTTAAGTGGTCATCCACCAGCAACTGACCCGGCGGCAACGTGGGCCCGACCAGAAGCCTTCGACACGCCGCGACACCATGATCGAGCCGGAAACATGAACAGACAGCCAACCCGATCCACCGAGGACAGCGACCGCCCGAACGGGACGAAGCCGGCCTTCTCCCGACTCGGGATCATCATCAAGCCCGAGGGTGGTCCCGCGCTGGCCGAGGTCTACCGCAACCTGGTGGCCATCGCCGAGTCGAAGGGCGTGGACTGGGCGCTGGAGGACACGGCCGAGAACCCGGATTCCGACATCGACGCCAAACGCTTCTCGCGCGACCGGCTCGATCGCGACCTGATCGTGGTGATCGGCGGCGACGGCACCATGCTCAACGCCGCCCGCTCGCTGTGCCAGCACGAGGATGTGGCGATCCTGGGCGTGAACCTCGGCCGGCTCGGCTTTCTCGCCGACGTCAGCCCCAACGACCTCGACCGTCATCTCTCGGCCATCCTCGACGGGCGATACAGCGAGGAACGGCGCTTTTTGCTGCAGGGCAGCCTGATGCGCAACGACACCCGCATCATGGAATCCGTGGCCCTCAACGACGTCACCTTCAAGATGCGCGACCCCGCCCGGATGGTCGAGTTCGAGATGAGCATCGACGGAACCCTGGTTAACCAGCAGCGCTCCGACGGAGTGGTGGTCTGCACGCCGACCGGCTCGACCGCCTACGCCCTGTCCGCCGGCGGACCGCTGATCGCCCCGGACCTGCACGCCGTGGGCATCGTCTCGATCTGTCCGCACACGCTCAGCTACCGCCCCATCGTGGTCGATGCCCGGCACCTGATCGAGATCCGTCCGGTCGAAGGTTCTCGCGGCGGCGGCGTGGTCAGCTTCGACGGTCAGCTGAACCAGCCGCTGAAGTGCGGCGATGTGCTCGCCATCTCCAAGTTCGAGCACGACATCCGGCTGATCCACCCGGCCGGCCACGACCATTATTCGCTGCTCAGGGACAAGCTCTGCTGGAGCGAGCAGGCGTTCTGAAGTCTGTTGCTTCGAAATCAGCGGCAAGGGAACATGTCATCATGCTGATCAACCTCTCGATTCGCCGAATTGCCCTGATCGACGAACTGGAACTCGATTTTGCCTCCGGCATGACCGCCCTGACGGGCGAGACTGGTGCGGGCAAATCGATCCTCATCGACGCCATCGGCCTGCTACTCGGTGAGCGGGCCAACATGAACCTGCTGCGTGCCGGCTGCGACCAGGGCGAGGTCAGCGGCGAATTCCTGCTGGCCGCCGACAGCCCGGCCGCGCGCTGGCTGGTCGAGCAGGAGCTGAACGAGGAGGAGTCCGGCCCGGAAAGGATGCCGCTGATCCTCCGCCGCGTGCTCTCGCGTGACGGTCGATCGCGAGCCTGGGTCAACGGCCGCCCCGTGCCGGGGCAGAGCCTCAAGGCCATCGGCCGGCACCTGATCGACATCCATGGCCAGCACCAGAACCAGCGGCTGATGCAGCCGAAGACCCAACTCGCCCTTCTCGACCATTTCTCCGATCTCGGCCCGCGCGTGGCCGAACTGGGCCGGCTGAGCCGCGAGATCCAGGCCGACCGGCAACGGCTGGAGGAACACCGTGCCGAGCAGGCCAGCCGGACCGACCGGCTCGCCTTTCTGGAATTCCAGCTCGAGGAGATCGAGCGGCTCGATCCGCAACCCGACGAGTTCAACCATTTGCACAACGAGCTCAAGCGCCTGTCGCGCCTGGACGAATGGCAGCAGGTGCTCGCCGGGCAGATGGCCGCGCTCTTCGACGAGGACGGCAACGCCCATGATCGCATCGGTGCCGCCGAGCAGGCGCTGTCGCGCATCGCCGATCTCGACGAGTCGCTGGACCCGGTCATCGAGACCCTGCAGTCGGCCCAGATCCAGATCGCCGAGGCGGTCGACACCCTCCGCGATCGCCTCGAGTCGGCCGATAGTGACCCGGAGCGACTGGCGACGGTGGAATCGCGCCTGGACGCCCTGCACGAGCTGGCACGCAAGCACCGAGTCGCCCCGGAGATGTTCGAAGAACATGTCGCCGCGCTGCGCAAGGAATACGAGCGCCTCGAGCGGGCCGGCACCTCGCTGGGCGAAGTCGAGTCCCGACTGGCCGACAATCGGCAGCGCTACGACCGGCTGGCCCAGGAGATCAGCGAGCACCGTCGGGCCGGGGCAGCCGAACTGGCAGCCCGACTTCGGGCCTCGATCCGTGAGCTGGGCATGCCCAACGGCGAGTTCGAGGTGCGCCTGGAGACATCTGAGGCACTGGCCGAACGCCGCGGTGAACGTGGTATCGACGAGGTGGTATTCCTGATCAGCGCCAACCGCGGCCAGCCGGTCGCGCCGCTCGACCAGATCGCCTCGGGTGGCGAACTGGCCCGGGTGAGCCTGGCACTCAAGACCCTGACGGCCGGCGATGACCCGGTCGACACCTTCATTTTCGACGAGGTGGACACGGGCATCGGCGGCGCGACCGCGGCCATCGTCGGTGCGCACCTGCGCGCACTGGGCGACTCGCGCCAGGTGTTGTGCGTGACCCACCTGCCGCAGGTCGCCGCCCACGGTCACCACCAGGCGCGCATCGAGAAGGAAGAGCTCAGCGATGCCACCCGCACATGGGTGCGGGCGCTCGACGAGGATCAGCGGGTCGAGGAACTGGCCCGAATGCTGGGCGGTCGGAAGATCACCGACCAGACCCGTGCCCACGCCCGGGAACTCCTGGCCAGCGTCTGACGACAGGAGGCCGCCATTCGGAACGCAGACCGCCCGCCCCGCGGGATCACGGGGCGGGCGGCCAGACGGGCGCCATCGGCGGGTGACTATTTCTTGCCGGTGGCCTTGCGGCTGATGCCGTAGATCACCAGCGAGTAGTCGGTGAGATCGAAATCGAACTCGTCGGCGATCATGGCGATGCGCTCCTGGATGATCGGATCGTGGAACTCCTCGACCTGCCCGGTCTTCACGCAGACCAGGTGATCGTGGTCGCCCTTGGAGATCAGCTCGAAAACGGCCTTGCCACCCTCGAACTGGTGACGCTTGAGGATGTCTGCGGTCTCGAACTGGGTCAGCACGCGGTAGACCGTCGCCAGGCCGATCTCCTCGCCCCGGGCCAGCAGTTCCTTGTAGACGTCCTCGGCACTCATGTGCCAGTCCGGGTTGGACTCGATGATCTCGAGAATCTTCACCCGCGGGAGAGTGACCTTGAGGCCGGCCTTCTTGAGCTCGCTTGAATCCAAAACTTCTACCCTCGTTGAGTTACTGGCACGGATTGTAACCGAAGATGCGGCCGGCACCGGAACCCGGACGGCCGCGCTGGCATCACGGCCCAGAGGGCGTATCATTGGCCGAACGCGTAGCTCACCCAAGCCCAAGTACAACCCCTTCGCAATCAAAGGACAGGTTTCCCAGGATCATGCAGCGCAAACTTCTCACGCTCCCGGTCATCGCCGCCCTGCTTGCCGGCTGTTCGTCCGTCTATGTGCCGAGTTTCATCAAGGTGTACCAGCCGGACATCCAGCAGGGGAACATCTTCGAGGAAGAGCAGATCAGCCGGTTGAGCCAGGGCATGCCTCAGTCCCAGGTGCGGTCCGTTCTCGGAACACCGAGCCTGGAGGACATCTTCCACTCAGGCCAGCGTGACACGTATATCTACTACGACAAGCGCGGCAAGGATGAGGCCTTCCGGCATACGCTGATCATCGAGTACGACCGGTTCGGGCGGGTGGCGTCGATCGATCGCGACGGCATGGACCTGTCCGAGGCACCGTCGATGAACAGCGCGGAACTGCCCGACGAGGCCGATCCGGTCACACCGGCACCGGCCGGGACCGAAGAACGCCCGGTCGACGACGGCTATTCGCCGGTTCCCGATGCGGACACCGGGCTGGGCACACCGCAGCCGACGCTGTAAGCGGCCTTCAGCCTTCCTGCGCCGCCTGGTCCCCGGGAGCGGCCTTCGACCGTCCGTCGCCCTTTTCGCCGGCCTTCCCATCCTTCTTCGCCCGCTGCCGACGGGCGGCCTTCGGGTCGGCGATCAACGGTCGATAGATTTCCACCCGGTCCCATTCACGCATCTGCTGGGAGAGCGGCGCGACCTTGCCGAAGATGCCGACCTTCTGATTGGACAGGTCGATCTCCGGGAACCGGTCGAGCACGCCGCTCTTGCGGATGGCCTCCTCCACGGTCGCGCCCTCCGGCACGTCCACCTCGAGGATGATCTGGACATCGGGGCGCGCGTAAGCCACCTCGACCTTCATTCCGTGCCCTCGTCGCGGGGATAGACCTCGAAGGCACGCTTGCGGAAGGCGCCCACCAGGCTCTTGACGATTTCACGGAACACCGGCCCCACCGCCCGCTCCAGCAGGCGGTTGGCGAATTCGAACCGCATGTCCAGCGTCACCCTGGACCCGCCGTCGGGCAGATCCTGAAACGCCCAGAAGCCGTCGAGATGACGGAAGGGGCCGTCGACGAGGGTGACCACGATGCGCGACCCGGGCTCGTTGTGGTTCCGGGTAACGAAGGTCTTGCGGATTGCGCCCTTGCGCAGCGTGATGCTGGCCTCGACCTCATCGCCGGAGGCTCGCAGCACCTGGCTCTTCTCGCACCAGGGAAGGAATTCGGGGTAGGCGTCGATGTCGTTGACCAAGGCATACATCTGCAATGCCGAAAACGGCACCTCGACCTGTCGCTCGATGGTGGTACTCATGCCGGGGGAGATCCGCCCTTTGAAGTGCTCAAGAGGTGCATTCTAGCAAAGCCGTCGACCTCTCACGGGACGTGACCGAATCAGCCGAACAGGCCCAGCCCGTTGAGGAAGACCAGGGCCACGCCCGCGGGCGCCACCACGGCTGCCAGCGCCCACCAGAGGCGGTAGGCACCGCCACTCAGACCGAGCTCCTCGCTGGAGTCCGCACGCCGCATCCGCCAAGCCGCGAACAGCGCGATCAGCATGCCGCCGGCCGGCAGGAGGATGTTCGCCGTGAGAAATTCCATGATGCCGAAGAAGTTCTTGCCGAAGAGCGTGACATCGTCGATCAGGTTGAAAGACAGCGCCGAGAACACCCCCAGCGTCCAGGTGGCGATCCCCGCACCGATCGCCGAGTACAGGCGACGGACACCGAAGCGTTCGTAGAGGTAGGACACGGCCGGTTCGACCAGCGAGATCGCCGAGGTCCAGGCGGCGATCGAGACCAGGATGAACAGGACGATGGCAAGCCAGTACCCCCATTCCATCGCGCCCAGCGCCAGCGGCAGGGTCTGGAAGATCAGGCCCGCGCCCTGCTCCGGGCTCATGCCGTTGGAGAAGACGATCGGAAAGATCACCATGCCGGCCAGAAGCGCGATCGCCGTGTCCAGCACAATGATCCAGATACCGGCCTTCACGATCGAGGCGTTCGCCGGCATGTAGGAGCCGTAGACCATGATGGCGCCCATGCCGAGGCTGAGGGTGAAGAAGGCGTGCCCCAAGGCCACGAGGAAGGTCTCGCCCGTCACCCGGGAGAAGTCCGGGGCGAACATGAACTCCATCGCCGGGGCGAACCCGCTGGTACCGATGTTGTAGCCGAATAGCAGCACCAGGATGGCGATCAGCAGCGGCATCATGATGCGCGTGGCCAGTTCCAGCCCCCCGCGGACCCCGCGGGCAACCACGGTGATGGTCAGCAGCATGGCCACCGTGTGCCAGAACAACAGCGTGCCGGGGTTGGAGACCAGGCTGGTGAAGATGCCCTCGACCGTATCGGCATCCGCACCGACGAAGGCCCCGTCGGCGGCCTTCTCGATGTAGGCCAGCGCCCAGCCCATGACCACCGAGTAGTAACTCAGGATGAGAAAACCGGTGAGCACCCCCATCCAGCCGATCAGTTGCCAGGCTGGGCTGACCCCGGCCTCGCGGGAGAGTTTTGCCATGCCGGAAATCGGGTTGGAGCGCGACCGGCGGCCGAGCATGACCTCGCTGATCAGGATGGGCGTGGCGACAATCAGCAGGCAGCCCAGATAGATCAGGACGAAGGCCCCGCCCCCGTTGTCGCCCATGATGTATGGGAATTTCCAGATATTGCCCAGCCCGACGGCCGAACCGGCCGAGGCGAGGATGAAAGCCAGTCGGGTGGACCACTGGGGATGACTCTCGAGATGCTGTGCTGACACCAGGTTTCCTCTTGGCCTTGAGCGCGGCGGGCTCCTGCTCCATGGATGTTCGGAAAGCTACCACTATCGCGGCTTCCCGGCCAAGTGAGCCAAGAACCGGCGGGCCAGAGGCTCTCCGCACGCCCCCGAACCCCGCCGTTGCCAACCCGTCCGGATCGACCTGCCCGGGCCGGCCGGCATTGTTCGGCGGTTCCTACTCCCTGCCCTGCTAGAATGCGCACATGAGCAAGAGCAAGAAGAACAACGCGAGTCCCGGCCAGTCCACCATTGCCCTGAACAAGAAGGCGAAGTTCGACTTTTTCCTGGGCGACCGCTTCGAGGCCGGGCTGGTGCTGGAGGGTTGGGAGGTCAAGTCCCTGCGGGCCGGCAAGGCGCAGATCGCCGATGCGCACGTAATCATCAAGGACGGGGAGGCCTGGCTGCTCGGGGCGGTGATCACGCCCTTGATTCAGGCCTCCACGCACGTGCGCCCCGACCCCACGCGCACCCGCAAGCTGCTGCTCCACGACCACGAGATCGCACGGCTGACCGGGCAGGTCGAACGCAAGGGCTATACCCTCGTCCCCACGGCCCTCTACTTCAAGCGTGGCAAGGTGAAGCTGGAGATCGCCCTGGCCGAGGGCAAGAAGTCACACGACAAGCGCGCGACCATCAAGGAACGCGACTGGCAGCGCGACAAGCAGCGCATCCTGCGACACAAGGCCTGAATCGGGCAGAAGCCCGGACTCGCCTCTGGCGGGGCGGAGCCTGCCGTCACTCAGGACGTCAGCCATTCGACGACCTGCTTCTGTCCCGGCAGGCCGCCACTGTGAACGACCTTCCCGTCGACCACCACGCCCGGCGTCGACATCACGCCCATGGCGAGGATGTCGGCCATATCCTCGACCTTCTCGATGTCCACCTCGACGCCTTCCCGGCGCGCGACCTCCTCGATGAGTTGATAGGTGCGCTGACAGTTCGCGCAGCCGCTTCCGAGTACCTGGATCTGCTTCATGGACATGTTCCTCAGCAGCAGGAGGATTGGGAACGGCAGTCGTCGTCCACCGCACAGCACTCCGAAGCACCGCCCTGCCGCGCCATGCGCTCCATGCAGGTCTGCGGCGATTCGCCGCCGAGTACGGCCTCGACCATCTCGCTGCCGCGCGCGATGGTCTCGGTACTGATGCGGCCGGCCTCCTCGACCACCTCAGCGATCTGCCCCTCCGGCACGCCCCGTCCGCGCAGGGCCGCGAGCAGCTCGTGGGTCTTCGACGGGCAGCGCGATGCGACGGCCGCCGCCAGCATGCTCATCTCCAGCACGACCGGACTGAGTTTCGGTTCAGATTCCATCGTTTCCTCCGACAGTTTGTTCACAACACCAGGTTGAAGCCCCAGCCGACCAGGGTGAAGGCCACGGCCAACACCCCGGCGAACCAGGCGAGCGCCGGCCATCGAATGACCTTGCGCAGGATCAGCATCTCGGGGATGGAGAGCGCGGCGACGCTCATCATGAATGCCAGCGTCGTGCCGATAGCCGCGCCCTTGCCCAGCATGGCCTCGGCCACCGGGATCACGCCGGTGGCATTGGCATACAGCGGAATACCCAGCAGCACCGCCCCCGGAACGGCCAGCCAGTTGTTCTCGCCGCCGAGGTACTCGGTGACCCATTCGCCGGGCACGAAGCCGTGAAAGCCGGCGCCGACGGCGATCCCGATCAGCACCCACTTCCAGACACGCCGGACGATCTCGCGCACCTCGGCCACGGCAAAGCGGTGCCGGCCCGCCCAGGTATTGTCCGGCTCGCCCCCCTGGGCCTCGCCCATCTGGATTTTCCAGACGTAGTCCTCCACCCAACGTTCGGTGCGCAGGCGCTCCATGAACACACCACCCACCCAGGCGACCGTGATGCCCGCGGCGACATAGAGCAGCGCGATCTCCCAGCCGAGAATGCCAGCCAGCAACACAACCGCGATCTCGTTGATCATGGGGCTGGCAATCAGGAAGGAGAACGTCACCCCCATCGGGATGCCGGCCTCGACGAAGCCGATGAACAGCGGCACCGACGAGCAGGAACAGAACGGCGTGACCGCGCCCAGCAAGATCGCCAGCAGGCGCGCCAGCCAGCGAGGCTTGCCGCGCACGTAGGCGCGCACTTTTTCGGGGCTGACGAACGCCCGCAACAGGCCCATCGCGTAGATCACCACCACCAACAGGACGAAGATCTTTGCCGTGTCGAGGACGAAGAAATGTAGTGCCGAAGACCAGCGGTCGCCCTCGTCCAACCCCAGCAGCCCGTAGACCAGCAGGTCGGCCAACCACTCAAACACGGTCGACCCCGCCGGGCAATCCGTTCATCAAGGCGTCAATATTCATATGCACGAATGTATATTCGTTTTAACGAATATACAAGCCGTGAGGATCGCCCCACACCAACGCTCTCCTGCCGAGTCCTGTTCGTCTGTACCCCAACAGCGACCAGAGCCAAGTGGAGAGTGACGGGCTCGATCCCCGACGGAGCGACCCGGTGGTCGTCTGCGTGATGGCAGAGGAAGCACGACTCGAACCCCTGCTCGGGATCCGGGACGGCATCAGGACTCGGGTGGGAGCATGGATTACCAGAACGCGCCGTAAAGCCCCGTCGTTCAGGGCGGGGATATAAGGCGCCTATTCGGGGGTTCGCTGCTGTTCGATGTACTGGCGCACGATGGAGATCGGTGCGCCGCCGCAGGAAGCGGCGAAATAGGACGGCGACCAGAGCGTGCCCTTGAAATATCGTGCCCGGAGATCAGGCCGGGCCTTGCGTAGCAGGCGACTGGAAACCCCCTTGAGGCTGTTCACCAGCGCGGAAACAGCCACCTTGGGCTGGTATTCCACCAGAAGGTGGACATGATCGTCTTCGCCGTCCACCTCGACCAGTTCCGCCCCGAAGTCCGAACAGACCTTGGTGAAGATGTCTCGCAGTTGGTCGATCGCGTCTCGATCCAGCACCTGGCGTCGGTATTTGGTCACGAAGACCAAGTGAACGTGCATATTGAATGCGCAGTGCCGGCCAGTCCTGATTTCTTGATTGTCGCCCATAGACCAACTATAGTTCCAGACATGCAACGCCTTCAAGCCTTCAAGTTCGAGGCACGCCCGAACGGCGAGCAACAGCGGCAAATGCGGCGCTTCGCCGGCTCGTGCCGGTTCGTGTTCAATCGGGCGCTGGCGTTGCAACAGCAGCGGTACGAGGCCGGGGAGAAGAAGCTGGGTTACGCGGCGTTGTGCAAGGAGCTGACGGCCTGGAAGAAAGCCCCGGAGACGGAATGGCTCGCCCAGGCCCCTTCCCAATCGCTCCAGCAAGCAATCAAGGATCTGGAGCGCGCCTACACCAACTTCTTCAAAGGGCGTGCCGCTTTCCCCACCTTCAAGAAACGCGGACGACACGATGCCTTCCGCGTCCTGCAAGGCGTGAATCTCGACCAGGGCAACGCCCGCATCTTCCTCCCCAAGCTCGGCTGGCTGCGCTACCGCAAGAGCCGGGAAGTGGTCGGCACCGTGAAGAACGTCACGGTGTCGGCATCCGACGGCAAGTGGTTCGTTTCGATCCAGACCGAACGCGAGGTCGAGATGCCGCGCCACCCGGCCAACGGTATCGTCGGGGTGGACGTGGGCGTGGCGAGTTTCGCCACGCTGTCCACCGGCGAGATCATCGCCCCGATCAACGCGCTGGCGAAGCGCCAGCGGCAACTGGCTTTCGCCCAACGGGCGATGAGCCGCAAACAGAAGTTCTCCCGCAACTGGACGAAGGCCAAGGCCCGCGTCCAGAAGATTCACACCCGGATCGGCAATACCCGACGCGACTACCTGCACAAGCTCACCACCACCCTCAGCAAAAACCACGCGGCGGTGGTGATCGAGGACTTGCAGGTGCGGAACATGGCCAGGTCGTCGTCGGGGACGGTCGATCAACCGGGGCGAAACGTCCGCGCCAAGTCGGGACTCAATCGCTCCATACTCGATCAGGGATGGGGCGAGTTCCGCCGCCAGCTTGAATACAAGCAGGCGTGGCGCGGCGGGATTGTCGAGGTGGTCGACCCACGGAACACAAGCCGAAGCTGTTCGGCCTGTGGGCATGTGGCGAAGGAAAACCGCCGAAGCCAATCCCGGTTCGAGTGTGTTGCCTGCGGTCACACGGCGCATGCCGACGTGAACGCCGCTCGCAACATTCTGGCGGCAGGGCATGCCGTCATGGCCTGTGGAGGGGATGTAAGCCCGTATCGGCACCTCGGTGCCGGTACGGCAGCCCCGTTGAAGCAGGAACCCACCGAGGCGACCGGCGCCGGCTCGATGCCGGCACCGGCGCGGTAGGAATCCTCGTCCTTCAGGGCGAGGAGGATGTCAACGAACGGGACGAACGTTCCAGGTGAACGTGTTTTTGTCCGTCAACCCGGGAGGTCGCCCAGCACTTCCTTGACGAAGGGAATGGTCAGGCGGCGCTTGGCGATCATCGACTCACGGTCCAGCCGTTCCATCACCTCGAGCAACGTACCCACATCACGCGGCAGATGGGCGAGCATCCACTGGGCCGTGACATGCGGCAGCTCGAGCCCGCGTTCCTGAGCCCATCCGCGCAGGAGCTCGATCTTCTCGGCGTCGGTCGGCAGGTGAACCGGCAGCACGGCCCCCCATCTCAGCCTGGAGGCGAGATCCGGCAGCCGCACCGGGAGCTCCGCCGGGGGCAAGCGAGCGGTCAACAACAGGGGAACACCGGCCTCCCGCGCCCGGTTGATCAGGTCGAACAGCGCGAACTCGCCTTCCTCCTGGCCGATGACGGCATCCACGTCGTCGACCACGGCCAGGGCGAATGCCTCGATCTGCTCGCTCGCCTCCGCCAGTTGCCCGCCGAGCTGGCGCAGGGGCCAGTAGGCCGCGGGCCGCCCGTAGGAACCGGCGTGATAGCAGGCCGCCTGGGCCAGATGCGACTTGCCGCCCCCTTCCGGGCCGTGGATGAAGACCTGCACCTCCCCGCGACCGCGGGCCTGCTCGCTGAGAATGGCCTTGAGCAACAGGTTGTCGTTGCCGATGAACCCCTCGAAGCTCGTCGGGGTGACCAGGTCGAGCGCCAGCGGGATCTGCTGCATGGTCCGTTCAGCCCTCCCCGTCCGTCTCGCCTAAACGCTCGACAGGCATGGCCTGCTGTCCTTGACCGGCGTAGAAGCCACTGCGCTGGTAGGCCTCCAGGCCGTGCCTGCCCAGCACGATCAGTATCGCCGAGACGGGCAGCGCCAGCAGGATGCCGAAAAAGCCGAACAGCTGGCCGCCGGCCATGACGGCAAAGATGACCGCCACCGGATGCATGCCGATCTCGTTGCCGACGAAGCGCGGTTGCCAAGCCACGGTTTCCAGCACCTGGCCGATGCCGAAGACCACCAGCACCAGCAATAGCGGCAGCAGGCTGTCGGCCTGGATGTACATCGCCAGGAGAGCGAGCAGGATGCCGACGATAGTGCCGAGGTACGGCACGAAGCTGACGAGCCCGGCGAACATCCCGATCGCCACGCCGGTGTTCAGCCCGATGAGGGTCAGTCCGATCGAATAGGTGATGCCGTTGGCCAGCATCACGGCCAGCTGCCCGCGAAGGAAATTGCCCAGCATGCGGTCCGATTCACCGGCCAGGTTCACCACGGTATCGCTCCAGTGGCGCGGCAGCAGGGCCTCGATGCGAGTCATGACCTTGGGCCAGTCACGCAGCAGGTAGAACGCGATAACCGGCGCGAGCAGCAGGTTCATCACGATAACGAAGGCGGCCGAGCCGGTGCCCGAGACGTTGCCGAGCCCCTGAGCGAGCACCTTGCCGATGGTTTCCCCGTGCTTGACGGCCATGTCACGCAGCATGCCGACGTCCAGTTCCGCACCGATCTGGGCGTTCACCCAGGGTATGACGCGGGTCTGGACGATCTCGAGCGCCTGGGGAAAGAGACGCACCAGGCGCATGGTCTGATCCACCAGCACCGGCACCAGCGCAATGAAGCTCACCACCAGCACCAAGGCGCCCAACAGGAAGATCAGGGAGGTGCCCAGCGTTCGAGACACGCCGTGGCGGTCGAGCCGGGTCACCACCGGATCGAACAGGTAGGCGACGATGAACCCCACCACGAACGGCGTGAGGATCGGCAGCAGTAACCACACCAGCACCAGCAGGGCCGCGAGCCCGGCCCAGATCATCCAGCGCATCGTTTCACCTCCCTGTCAGCGACCATCGCGGGCAGTCTAGCACCGACCCGACAGACGGGATCAGATCCGCTCGATGCGCAGGCCCAGTTCCTCGAGATCCTTCTCCCGCGAGGGGCCGGCCAGCACACCAACCGACGCCCCTTCCGGCCGGAGATAGGTCTCGGCGACGCGCTTGAGATCGTCCTGGCTCACGTCCAGCACCCGGGCACGCATCTCGCGCAGGTCCGCGGGGCTGCGGTGATGCAGCGCGTCGACGAACGCCTTGCGCGCCTCGCCGGCCGGCGAGCCCGGCTTGTCGATCGCCGCGATCACGCCGAAGATCGCCTCGTCGACGGTGCGGTCCTCGTGGGCGGTGTCCACCACCCAGTCGACCGCCCGGTCGAAGTCCGCCAGCGTCTCGCCCAGCCGCGGATCACGGTAGGAGAAGAAGCGGAAGCTGCCCGACTCGGCGTCATAACCGGCGCCGCCACCATAGGCGCCGCCCTTCTCGCGGATCGCGGTGTGCAGAAAGCCGTTGCGCATGAAGCCGCCCAGCACGGCCAAGGCGGCGGCATCCGGATGCTTGGGCGCCACGGCCGGGTGCGCCTTGGCGCAGTAGTTGACCGCAAGATTACCCACCCAGGCCTCGCGAATCTGCTCCACGTGGCGACCCAGGGCAAAGGCCTCGTCGGCCTGTCCCTGGCGCATGTGCGGACGCAGGGCCTGGGCCAGTTCGGAAAAATGACGCTGCTCGGTAACCACGTTGTAGTGCCGAAACCCACCCTTGATCTTCTCGTGCAGGCGCGCCAGACGCTCGGCCAGCTCCCGGCGGGCGGTCGCCGCCCCCAGCCCCTCGTCCATGGCCTTGATCCGGCGCACCGCGGCCACTCCACCGGTCTGGTGACGCAACGCGGCACGCGCCGACATGCCGGCCGAGGCCAGCGTCATGGCGTGAACGTGACCACGGCCGGCCACGCCCTGCTCGACTCCGAAGCGCATCTGGCTGACGAGATCCCGGATGCGGTCGGTCTCGTCGAAGCGCGCGGCCTCGAGGTGCTGGTGGAAGAGATCCACCATCGCGTCGGCATTGCGCACCAGCGCCTTGCCCGACATCAGCCAGTATCCGCTCGTGGTGTGAATGTCCTCGATACCGGCACGGATCGAGGCGGACGCGGAGAACCCGCCGGTCTTCGCCGCCACGGCCTCGGCCATGGCGAGATAGTCGCGGTCGCCGGCACCCAACTCGGTCAGCAGGCCGGTGTAGACCGGCAGCAGCTCCAGTTCCTCGCGGTCGAGCGGCGGCAGGTCGAGCGCCAGCTGCAGGTAGCACAGGCCGTTGGTGCTGCGGTCGTACCAGCGCTGGCTCGAGGGCTGATGCACGAACTGCACCGGCTGCGGGATGTCGATGTCCTCCGGGATGTCCTCGCGGGTGACCGTCGGCAGGATGGAAATATCGCCTTCCTCGGCTTGCCGGTCGGCCAGTGCCTTCGCCCGGTCGACGATGGCTTGCTTCTCCTCCTCGGAGAGCGTCGCCTTCATCGCCTCCAGACGCGCCTGTTCCTCGGCCTGCTGCCGCGCGGAGAGCTCGGTGTCGGGCTTGAGCGTCAACCGGACGCGGTGTGGGTTGTCCAGCAGCAGGCGACGGACCAGGTTGGGGATGAACTGCGGGTTGGCGGCCCGAGCCCGCAGGCGTTCCAGGGCCGGCTCGAGATCGAGCAGGTTGATCGGATCACTGTCGTGGATGGCCGCCGGCAGCGCCTGAACGATCAGGTGCAGGCCGTATGGGAAGCCGTCGCCGGTGATCTCGCGCTGCTCGAGCTCGAGCTGGTGCAGCACCGACTCGACCATGTCGGGGTCGACGCCCTTCTCCGCCACCTCGGTCAGCGTGTCGAGAATCAACTTCTCCACGTCTTCGGCGCGCTCGGACTCGCTGCCTTCCAGCCCCGCGACGAACACCATCTGCCGCTGCGAGTCCTCCAGACCCAGCACGGCCGACGGGGCCGCGCCGAGATCAGTCGTCTCCAGCGCGCGCAGAAGCGGCGAGGCACTGTTCTCCAGCAGCACGCCCTCCAGCAGCTGTGCCTCGAGGCGCTTGTCCAGATCGGCGCTTTCCCCGAGCATCCAGCCGACGTTGATGTGAGTCTTGCCGGCAGTGTCCTCGTCGTCCAGCGGGTAGACGTCCTCGACCCGCTTCGGGCCGGCGAACACTGGCTGGAGCGGCACGGCCGAGTCGGGTTCGATCTCCTCGAAGCGCGACAGCGCCTTCTCCTCAAACTCGCGCTGCAGGCGTTCGACCGGCTGGTTGCCGAAGGTCATGAACACGGCGTTCGACGGATGGTAGAAGCGTTTGTAGAACGCCACCATCTGCTCGTAGGTGAGATCGGGGATCTTCTCCGGGTCGCCGCCGGAATTGTGGTGGTAGGTCGTGTCGGGGAACAGCTCACGCGAGAGCGTCTGCCAGAGCACGGAGGTCGGGTCGCTCATTGCGCCCTTCATCTCGTTGAACACCACACCCTTGAACGTGAGCGGGGTGGACGGATCGTCCCACTGCTCGAACTCGACCCGGTGGCCCTCCTGGCGGAAGTCCAGCTCGTCGATGCGCGAGAAGAACGTGGCATCCAGGTAGACGTCGAGCAGGTTGTAGAAGTCCTTCTCGTTGCAGGAGGCGAAGGGGTACGCCGTCCAGTCGCTCGAGGTGAACGCGTTCATGAACGTGTTCAGCGAACGGCGGATCATCATGAAGAACGGGTCGCGCACCGGATAGCGCTCCGAGCCGCACAGCACGGTGTGCTCGAGGATATGAGCCACCCCGGTGGAATCCTCGGGGACGGTGCGCAGGCCGACCAGGAACACGTTCTGGTCGTCGTCGACCGCCAGGTGGTAGTGGCGCGCCCCGGTCCTGTCGTGACGGTATTCCTCGACGGTCAGGTTGAGTGCCTCGATCGGTACGGCGCGTACCAGACTGAATGCAGGATGATGACCGTTGGCTGAAGGCATGATCGCTTGGGACTCCCGAAGAAAGATGCTGGATTTGATGCAAAGCTCACGAGTGTAACGCACCGAGCGGGCTCCCGGCCCGCCCGAACAGCATGACTCTGGGGACGAACCCGGACCTAGGCAAGTCGCCGGTCGCGGGCTTGGTCGAAAGGCGGTAGAATCCGCCTCGCCACAAGCACGACCAGCCAGGCGCAGGTCGCGCCCGGCTTCCCCGCGGGTGTGGTGAAACTGGTAGACACAGCAGACTTAAAATCTGCAGGCTTAACGGCCGTGCCGGTTCGAGTCCGGCCACCCGCACCAGACAGTACACGTTGCACCTGTATCGAGTCGCCGCCTGCCGGCGACGAGACGTCAGTCGACCCAGCGCCCTTCCCACAGAAGACGAGCCTGCTTCATCGGCTGGACGATCAGGATGGGCAGCAGCGAGAATCCCAGCACGACCAGCCAGCCTGCCGCCCCCGGGGCAACCGTCCCCAGCACATCCCCTAACAGCGGGAGATAGACGGCGGCGATCAGCAGCACCACGCCAACCGCGATCGAGAGCCAGACAAAGGGGTTGCGGGTGATCGGGTTGCGCAGTAACCCGGAACTCGCCGATCGCATGTTGAACACATGCCAGAGTCGCGCAAAGCCGAAGGTCAGGAACGAGATGGTCACCGCGGCCTCCGTCGACAAGTCGAGGACCAGCAGGGCGACCGCCATGGCCGCCAGTGCAGTGGCCGCGATGATGAACCCATAGCCGAAGACGGCCGACCAGCCCGCCGGCGTGACCAGCGATTCCGAGCGATCACGCGGTGGACGCCGCATCACGGCCTCCTCGCTTCGACTCAGGCCCAGAGCCAGCGAGGGCAGCACGTCGTTGACGAAGTTGATGTACAGGATCTGCAACGGCAACAGGGGCAGCGGGGCCCCGGCGGCGGCGGCCGCGGAAACGGCCATGATCTCTCCGAGGTTGCCGGACAACAGGTAGACGATGAAGCGGCGGATGTTGTCGAAGATGGCACGACCCAGCCGAATGGCGGCGACGATCGTGGTGAAGGCATCATCGCGCAGCACCATGTCCGCCGCCTCGCGCGCCACGTCGGTCCCGCGCCGACCCATGGCGATTCCCACGTCCGCCTTCTTCAACGCCGGGGCGTCGTTGACGCCGTCACCGGTCATGGCCACCACCGCCCCATCCTTCTGGTGCAGGCCGACGATATCCAGTTTCTGCTCCGGGCTGACCCGGGCGAAGACCGAGGTGGCCAGCGCCCGTTTCCGCTCGGCGTCGGTCAATGCCTCGGGCGACTTCAGTGTCGAGCCGTGCACCGGCGGGGCATCCCCCTCCCCGGCAATTCCCAGTTCGCGAGCGATGTGCCCGGCGGTGGCCGGCTGGTCACCGGTGACCATCAGTACCCGGATGCCGGCATCGCGGCAGGCCGCGACCGCCTCGCGAACCCCCTCCCGGGGCGGATCGTACAGCCCGATCAGGCCGATCAGCACCAACCTGGCATAGGGGTCTTCCCCGTCACCCGACGCCCGTTTTTCCGCCAGCGCGAGCACCCGGAACCCGGACTCGGCCATGGCATGGTTCCGACTCCGCCAGCGATCCCGGCCGGCCTCGTCCAGGGCGATGTCGCTCTCCGCCGCAGCCTCGGCGTGGCAACGATCGATGACCGCCTCCGGCGCGCCCTTGACGGCATAACGAAAGCCCTCTCCGTCGACGTGGATCGTCGCCATCATCAGTGTCTCGGGGGAGAACGGCTCCTCGCGCCGCTCGGGCCATCGTTCGAGCAGACTGGCCCGCACGACACCTGCGCTCTCGCCGGCACGCAGCAACGCGATCTCCATGGGATCACCGGAGGGCGAGTCGCCGAGTTCGGCGTTATTGCACAGCACCATGACCTCCACCGCGCGGCGAAGCCGATCGTGCGAATCCGGATCGACCGGCGACTCGTCGGACAGGAACCGGCCCGCTGACACCTCATGGCGGACATCCTCCCCCGCCAGGGCGACCAGACCCACGGTCATCCGGTTCTCCGTCAGCGTGCCGGTCTTGTCGGAAAGGATCGTGGTCGCCGCCCCGAGCGACTCGACCGCCGCCAGACGCTT
Organism: Guyparkeria sp.; assembly: GCF_041687595.1. NCBI lineage: Bacteria > Pseudomonadati > Pseudomonadota > Gammaproteobacteria > Chromatiales > Thioalkalibacteraceae > Guyparkeria > Guyparkeria sp. Next base: position 75,642 of record NZ_JAWLBP010000002.1, read on the forward strand.
GACCAGCGCATTGCGCGCGGCCATGCGGTGCATGCCCCGAGCAAGGGCCACGGTGGCCACCACGGGCAGCCCCTCGGGCACGGCGGCGACGGCCAGGGCAATCGCCGTCTCGAGCATGGTTACCAGCGAATGCCCGGCCAGCAACCCGGCCCCGGTGACCAGAACCGCAACAATCAGGGTCAGCCCGACCAGTCGACGACCCAGGGATTCCAGCCGGCGCTCGAGAGGTGTCATTTCGCTCTCCGCGGTCTGGACCATCGAGGCAATCCGGCCGATTTCGGTCTCCATGCCGATCGCGACCACCAGACCGATCCCGGCTCCCTGGGTTACCGCCGTCCCCTTGAAGGCCATTCCACTCTGGTCGGCGAGGCCGGCCCCCGACTCGACCGCATCCACGCTCTTGGTCACGGGAACGGATTCGCCGGTCAATGCAGACTCATCGCAGGCCAGCCCCTCGGATTTGATGATCCGCAGGTCCGCGGGCACCTGATCCCCCGCTTCGAGAATCACCAGATCCCCCGGAACGAGGTGATCGGCGGGCACCGTCCGTTCCGCCCCGTCGCGTCGAACACGGCTCTTCATCGTCCCGAGGCGCTTGAGAGCCGCCATCGACCGAACCGCCTGATATTCCATGACGAAACCGACAGCGCCGTTCACGACGAGGGCCACGGCAATGGCGATCGCCTCGACCGTTCGATCGAAGGCCAGCGCCGCCAGGGCTGCGCCCATCAGCAGCAGGATCACCAGGCTCTTGAACTGATCCAGAAGGATGCCCAGCGGACCCCGCACCCTGGCCTCGAGCAATCGGTTCATGCCGTGACGCGCACGTCGCTTGCGGACCTCCTGCCGGGACAGGCCACGATCCGGGTCGGTGTCGAAGCGTTCTAGGACCGCCTGAGAAGGTTCCGCTGCGGGATTGAAGTCGTTGTCGGTCCTGGCGCTCAAGGCATCGTCTCCATTCCACGCGGTCGGGACCGAGCGGCACTACGCACAAGCCCGGCCCACCCTTCATGTAGCCCCTGGAGGAACGAATTTCACGATCCGCCCCACAGGATTCGTATCGACCTCCGCGGGGCATGCGACCAGGCTGGAACGAACACCGTCGCTGCTCCCCACACGGTCTAGACTCCCGAGTATCGAGGAGTCTGGACCGGAGGAAGCCATGTTCCGCAATCGTGAAGAGGCGGCTGAACAGATCGCCGCGCGGCTCGACCACCACCGGGGGTCGAACCCGCTGGTACTGGCGATCCCGCGCGGAGGCGTCCCCATGGGGCAGGTAATCGCCGATCGCCTGGAAGGCGAGCTCGACATCGTGCTCGTGCACAAGATCGGCGCTCCGGGCAACCCGGAGTTCGCCATCGGGTCGGTGGACGAAACCGGGCATGTCGAACTCAATCCCGGCGTTGAGCGGTACGGCATCTCGCCGGACTACATCGACAGCGAGGCCGAACGCCAGCTCGAGAACATCCGCAAACGACGCCAGCGCTACCGCCGTCCGCCGACACGCGCCGAAGGTCGGGTCGCGATCCTGGTCGACGACGGCATCGCCACCGGAGCGACGCTGTTCGCCGCGATCCGCTCGCTGCGGGCGCAGAACCCCAGTCGGCTGGTGGTCGGCGTGGGCGTCGCCCCGCCCGATACCGTCGAGCGTATCCGTCGCGAGGTCGACGAACTGGTCTGCCTGGAAGCGCCGGCAGAGTTCATGGCCGTCGGACAGTTCTTTCAGGACTTCCGTCAGGTGGAAGACGAGGAAGTAATCGCCGCCTTGGGAGGTGAGTCATCATGAACGAGCAAGGTCGTATCGAGACATTCGAGGTGGGCATCGAGACGCCCGACGGCACCCTGCCGGGCGATCTCAACATCCCCGAGGGCGCCCGTGCCATCGTGCTCTTCGCCCACGGCAGCGGTAGCAGCCGACTGAGCACGCGCAACCGCTACGTGGCCGAGGTGCTCAACGCCGGCGGACTGGCCACCCTGCTGTTCGACCTGCTCACCCCCCGGGAGCACGAGATCGACCAATTCACCACCGAATACCGCTTCGACATCGGCCTGCTGACCCGCCGCCTGCGAGACGCGGTGGACTGGGCACACGAACAGCCGCGGCTCCAGGACATGTCCATCGGGCTGTTCGGCGCCAGCACCGGGGCCGCCGCGGCGCTGAACGTGGCCGCGGAGCGCTCCGAAGCCGTCTCCGCCGTGGTTTCCCGGGGCGGGCGCCCCGACCTGGCCGATCCCCGGGCGCTGGCCCGGGTGACCGCGGATACCCTGCTGATCGTCGGCGGACTGGACGGTCCCGTGATCGGCATGAACCGGGAGGCGGCCGAGCAGATGCCCGAACTCCCGCGCATCGAGATCATCCCTGGTGCCACCCACCTGTTCGAGGAGCCGGGGAAGCTCGACGAGGTTGCGGAAATGGCGCGCGACTGGTTCCGGGAGCATCTGTAGGCAGCTTCGGGACCGGCGGCTGACGGCGTTAGCGTTGCGGACAGGCCTCGTCAGCCATCCTCAGCCATCCAGGGCCGCCTTCAGCAGGTCACGCACCCGGATCACGCCCAACAGGCGCCCATCGTCGTCGATCACGGCGATGTCCTCGACCCGGCGTTCCATGTGCTGGTGGAACACGTCACTGATCCGTTCGTCGTGCCGCACGCAGAGCACGCGCTCATCCATGTACTCGTCCACGGTGCCCGGCGTGATGCGCTCGATGAGCTGCCGACGGCTGTGGGTGGGCCGCAAGTGCGCCAGCAGGATGCCCGCCAGCCGGCGGAACCCCAGATGACCACGGACCCGACCATCGTCGTCAAGCACGTAGACATCCCTTGATTCGGGCTCGTCGAGCAATGCCTGTGCCGCCATGGACAAAGGGTCGTCAGCGGCAACGGTCACCGCGCGCCTCGGATGTGCCTCGAGCCAGTTACCTGCCTTCATCCACGCCTCCTCCCAGAGTCCGGTCCGTCTCCCCGGCGCGACGCAGCCCGTAGCGGGCGGCCACGGCGCCGATGGATTCGGTCAGCAACGTGCTGGCCGTGACGATGTTGACGATCAGTTCGGCCGACTGGGCGAATCGTTCCTGCCCGGCCAGCAGCAGGGCCATGCCGATGGCCACGCCGCCCTGAGGCAGCATACCCAGCCCGACATTGCGGGTGATCTCGGGCGGCGCCTTGGCCAGCCGAGCCCCGGCCATCGATCCCAGTACCTGGCCGGCGGCCCGCAGCAAGAAGTACAGCAGAATGAGCCAGAGGTACTCCACCACCACGCCGAGATCGAAGTGCAGCCCGGCGAAGGTGAAGAACAGGACGAACACCAGCTCCTCGAGCTGCTCGACGGGTTCGAACAGTCGTTCGGAATGGGCGCCGCCGAAAAACCGGGCGGCAAAGCCGAAGGCCATCGCCGCGAGCAACTCGGAGAAGTGCCAGGCCTCGGCCAGGCCGACCAGGAGGATGATGCCGCCGATCAGCGACACCAGTCGCAGTTCGTGTTCGTGCAGGCGCCGGGCCAGCCGCTCGATCAGCCAGCCGGCAAGCCCACCGAACACCAGTGCCGCACCGATCTCCCACACCGCTCCGGGCAGCGCCTCGGCCAGGCCGGCGGTACCCACCAGCGCCAGCACCAGCGAGAAGATCACCAGCCCCAGGGCGTCGTCGAGGGCCACCATGCCGAGCAGTGCCGTGGTCAGGGGGCCGGCGGCCCGGTACTGGTGAATGATGGCCACGATCGCCGCCGGGGCGGTGGTGGTGGCGATGGCTGCCAGCACCAGGGCGAACGTCAGGCCCGGCAGGTCGAGGACGGTGGTACCCAGCAGCGCGAAGACCACGAACACGGCCAGAAACGCACCGACCACCTTGCCGACGGTAGCCGCCGCGATGGTCCAGCCCAGCCGTCGCAATTGGCCGATCGTGGCCGAGCCACCCACCAGGTAGGCGATGATGCCCAGCGCCACCGAGACCATCGGACGTGTCCAGTCGGTGGCATCAACTCCCAACATTCCGCCCAGCAGGTCCGGCGCGAACAGCATGCCCAGCAGGATGTAGCCCACCACCCGGGGCACGCCGAAGTAACGGCTTCCCAGCGTGCCGAACACCACGCCCGCCACCAACAACATGCCGATCAGCAGTATCTCCACATCACCTCCTTGGCCGCCGGAATCCCTACCGATTGCGGACTATGCTATCTGCACCATGTCCGGGCACTCTCCGGTTCATGGATTGGTCCATACGAGCGAGGAGACCATTCACCATGACTCAATCATTCCTCAAGCGCATCGCCCTGCTATTCGCCATGATCGGATCCCTTGGCCTGCTGGCCGGCTGCAACACCATGGAGGGGTTGGGGCAGGACACCCAGGAACTGGGCGGGGCGATCGAAGACGAAGCCGAAGAGCACAACGACTGATCCGGTCAACCGATCCACCTCGGACGACCCAGCCCGGGCCACCCCGTTTCACGGGCGTGGCCCTTTATCATGGACGATGCTCCGAACCTCTCTCGTGACCGAGATGGGCGCCCACGGCGGCATCAAAAGCCGCTGGCACTTCCTCCCAGGGAAAATGCACGCAGCCCTCGAGCACCGTCGTCCGCTCGAGTTCCAGCTCCGAGCGCAGTCGCTCGAGGTTCGTCGGCATCAGCAGGTCCTGCCGGCAGCCAATGAAACCGATCGGGATCGACCAGTCGCGAATCGTGTCCCATGCCACGGGATTCTGCCCGTAGGCTCGCCAGCCCTCCACGTTCAATGTCGGGCTGAAGTCCGACTCGTCGAACTGCGCGGCATAACGTCTGCCTTCCTCGTAGTCGAGAAAATAGCTCGGCAGGGTCCGATCGATCTGGTGGCGGGCATGCTCAGCTTCGTCCCAGCCGGCCTCGCCGGGCTGCCGCCAACGGCTCTCGTCGTCCCAACGCTCGCCCCTCTCTCGTGATCGGCGGGCATCGATCTGCTCGGGTACCGTGCGCAATGACTGGCGTTCCGGGTCCACCGGATTCAGGAGCAACAGACGATCCACCTGCTCCGGATGCGCCCGAGTGTAAACGAGCGCCATCAGAGCGCCCCAGGAATGACCGACGAGAGTCACCGATCGATCTCCCGCCAGCTCGCGGCGTAACCCCTCGACCTGCTGGGCCCAGGGCTCCAGCGGCGCGCCCTCGATCCGCAACACATTCTCCCCCACGCCGAGCATGTCCATGATCGCTGAGCGATACCCCAACTCGGCCAGCCGGCGCTGGATCGGCTCGAGGTTCCAGCTCGTGAACCCCGGGCCGCCGCCGAGCACGATGGCCACCGGCGCCCCGTCCTCGCCGCGCACGTGGTAGCTCACCTCCTGGTCGTCCAGCGTGAACGACCGCGCCGGCGTGGTGAACTCGGCCCGGCCAGCCAGGGGCAGCAGGCAGCAGAGGGTCAGGCTGATCCATGGCAGATGTCGCATCGTGTCGTGCCTCCGCATGATTCCATGCAAGGAAAGGCCTGCACGAATGCGATACCTCTGAAGCACGCCTTGATCACGGAGATTCGCCACGCCAGGGTGGCATCGCATTCCTGCAGACTCTCCCAAGAGTAGCGGCTGGCCCCGCCGACTGCCGGTCACGGCACGTCTGCAGCGCCTTGCCTACACTCCCCGTGTCGAAAAGCCATGCTGATGCAAGGATCAGGCGAGGGGCACAGATGACATCACGCCACATCGAAGGCATCTCCATCGAGTGTGTCACGGGCGACATCGTCGACCAGCCGGACATGGACGCGATCGTCAACGCGGCCAACGCGCAACTCGCGCCCGGCGGAGGCGTCGCCGGAGCCATTCACCGCGCGGCCGGTCCGGAGCTGGCCCGCGAATGCGCCCCACTCGCCCCCATCCGCCCGGGCGACGCGGTGATCACCCGCGGACACGACCTGCCGAATGCGCACGTCATCCACTGCCTGGGGCCGGTCTACGGCGTGGACGAACCGGCCGACGAGCTGCTCGCCGCCTGCTACCGGAATGCACTGGCTCGGGCCGAAGAGACGGGTCTGGAGAGCGTGGCCTTTCCCTCCATCTCCACCGGCGCCTTCGGCTACCCGGTGGAGGCGGCCGCGGGCATCGCGGTCGGCACGGTGGTCGATGCCGCGGCTACCCTCGATACGGTGCGGCGCGTGCGCTTCGTGCTGCACAGCGAATCCGACCTTGGCATCTACGTTCGTGCCCTGGAGCAGTGGGCATTCACCTGACTCGGGCCATGCATGATTGCGGTTGCCGGAGATATACAACTTCCCGGACGCCCGTCGAACAGGCTTCGAGACCGCCCTGGTCGAGGCGGGCACCCGACCGGTCACCCCGACGGGCAATCGTGACGCACTGGAGCCGATGCGCCAGGCTCGCTTGACGATGACCTGACTCATCGCCGTGTGTCTTCTACCCTCCTTGCTCCGGGCCTTGTAATCCAACCATTGTCGAGGAGGCACCCCATGGCGGAGACACTCACCGGGAAACGCGTCGCGCTGCTCGTGGCCGACGGCTTCGAGCAGGTCGAGCTGACCGAACCCAAGCGTGCGCTGGAACAAGCCGGCGCAACCGCCCAGATCGTCTCGCCGGCCGATGGCCGGGTGAGGGGTTGGCAGCACACCGACTGGGGTGATGCCTTCGACGTCGACGTGCCGCTGGATTCGGCCATCGGGTCGGATTTCGATGCCCTGGTGCTGCCCGGCGGGGTGATGAACCCCGATGCGTTGCGGCAGAACGAGAAGGCCGTCAACTTCGTCCGAGGCTTCTTCGATCAGAACAAGCCGGTGGCCGCCATTTGCCATGGCGGCTGGACGCTGGCCGAGGCCGACGTCCTGCAGGGCCGGCGGGTGACCTCCTACCCCAGCATCCAGACCGACCTGAAGAATGCGGGAGCGGTCTGGGTCGACGAGGAAGTGGTCGACGACAATGGCCTGATCACCAGCCGCAATCCCAATGACCTGCCGGCCTTCACCGCCAAATTGATCGAAAAAATCGCCGCAGGCTGACGCCCTCGAGCCATTCGACCACCCTTGCCTGACCAAACGAAAGCCCGACATGGCGTCGGGCTTTCTCGTGCGGTCAATCCGTCTTACGACGTCGACGCCGCCAGCCCCTGCTTTACCGCCCGATAGGGCTTTTCCAGCGCTTCACGATCCTCGTGTTCGGCAAAGCTCAGCCATGCCCCCCGCCGGATCATCTCCGCATGTCGCAAGATCGCGGCCCGATCGTCCGGACGATGAACAAAGGCCGTGATCAGTACGAGCGTTTCCATCAGCCGAATGCTCACCGCCACGCTCGATCGCCCGTGTTGCCGAATCTGGTCGAACCCGGCGTCGAGCATCGCCGGGAAACTGGGGGATGGAGCAATCACCCGCAACTTCCCCTCGCTGTCATGGCGATACGGAGACGGCATTTCTCGCGTGGCCAGACGACACAACGCCGAGCCGAGTCGATCGACACAGGCAATGGCGGTAAACGGATCGTTGATCCCCGGCGACAGCGCCCGCACGGCGATCTCCACCAGCTCGTAGAGGGCAAACTCGATGTCCTGGCCGGAGGTGCGCTGATTGCCCAGGGCAAAGGCCGCATTGACTTCCCGGGCCAACTCGTCGCTCCGCTGGCCGGTGGGCCAGACCCGAAGCAAGGGGCCGCCGGCAACCACGTAATGGCCGGGATGACACTCGAGGCGAACGACCACATCCTCGCGCACGGCGAGGGCCATCAGGGCACCCGCGTCGATGAATTGCAAATAGCCGTCGCCCGAAGAGCACACCGACTCGGCCTCGCGATCGAAGCGTCGCAGGAAGGCAGCGTCCGGGGGCTCCGCGGACTCCCCCGCCGGTCCCTGGCCGATCGTTTCGGGGAACAGGCGCTCCAGCACATCGATCAGTTCATGACCGACCCGCGCGACGACCTGATTCGCCTGGATGGAAATGGCCACGTGATGGATGAAGTAGATCAACACCCCCATGCTGATCACCGCCAGCAGCACCCCCAGGGTGACCGACATCTGCGGCACGAACGCATCTTCATCACCGCGCCGAATGGTGAGCACCACCAGCACGCAATAGAGAAACGTGGCCACGAATGTCCCGAGCACGACCTGGGTCGGTGGATCGCGCATGAAACTGCGCAGCAGACGCGGACCCAGCTGCGACGAGGCCAGGGAGAGAACCACCAAGGTCATGGAGAACACCACGCCGGCAATCGTGGTCATTGAACCGGCGATGATGCTCAGCACCGCACTGGCCCCGTCGGGGCCACCGGTAAACACCCAGTCCCAGGCAAGCCAGCCCTTGCTCATCGCGAGATGATCCGCCTGAATGGCCGCCACCGACAGCACCACGGCCCCAAAGACCATGAGCGCCGGGATGAACCAGAAACTGGTGCGCAATGCCTCCCAGTACTTGAACAGCTGCACTTTCACGATGACGGCACCTCGTCCTTTGCCAGCTCATTCCGCTGACGCCCCGACCGGAAAGCCGGAACGGTCTACGCGTGCCCAGGCGTCAATCGCCCTTGATCGCGCTACGTCCACCTTGTTATAGCATCTGCGAGTCGACGAGCTGCCATGCTCGTCGGAGCCAGGGCCTTGCTAAGGTGTGCCCAGCGACTTTTCAGGAGCAACCGCATGACCAACCCCAGCAACGATCCGCGCCGTCGTCATTCCGCCCCCGTGGTCGATGGCATCAACAAGTCCGCCAGCCGGGCGATGCTGCGCGCGGTGGGTTTCACCGACGCGGACTTTCAGAAGCCGCAGGTGGGCATCGCCTCGACCTGGAGCGAGGTCACCCCCTGCAACATGCACATCAACGAGTTGGCCGAACGGGCGAGCGCCGGGGCGGACGCCGCCGGGGGCAAGGGCGTGATCTTCAACACCATCACCATCTCCGACGGCATTGCCAACGGCACCGAGGGCATGAAGTACTCGCTGGTATCGCGCGAGGTGATCGCCGATTCGATCGAGACGGTCGCCGGCTGCGAGGGCTTCGACGGGCTAGTCGCCATCGGCGGCTGCGACAAGAACATGCCCGGTTGCCTGATCGGCATGGCTCGCCTGAATCGCCCGTCGGTGTTCGTCTACGGCGGCACCATCCTCCCGGGCAAGTGCCATACGGACATCGTCTCGGTGTTCGAGGCGGTCGGCGCCTATTCGCGCAGCGAGATCGACCTGCCGCGCCTCGAGGACATCGAGAAGACCGCGATCCCCGGGCCGGGATCGTGCGGTGGCATGTACACGGCCAACACCATGGCCTCGGCCATCGAGGCCATGGGCATGAGCCTGCCGGGCAGTTCCGCGCAGAACGCGGTTTCCGAGGAGAAGCGCGCCGACTGCCATGCCGCCGGCCAGGCGGTGCTCGATCTTCTGGAACGGGACATCAGGCCACGCGACATCATGACCCGGCAGGCGTTCGAGAACGCCATCACCGTGGTCATCGCGCTGGGCGGCTCGACCAACGCCGTGCTGCACCTGCTGGCGATGGCGAACGTCGTCGACGTGCCATTGAGCCTGGACGACTTCACCGAAATCGGGCGGCGTGTCCCGGTGCTCGCCGACCTGCGCCCCTCCGGGCACTACATGATGAGCGAGCTGGTCGAGATCGGCGGCATTCAGCCGATGATGAAGATGCTGCTCGACGCGGGGCTCCTGCACGGCGACTGCCTGACCGTCACCGGGAAGACGCTGGCCGAGAACCTCGAAGGCGTCTCGCCCTACCCGGATGACCAGCAGATCATCGCGCCGCTCGACGCCCCGCGGAAGGCCGACAGCCATCTCCGCATCCTCAAGGGCAACCTCGCCCCCGATGGGGCGGTGGCCAAGATTACCGGCAAGGAGGGCACGCGGTTTTCCGGCACCGCGCAGGTGTTCGGCTCCGAGGAGGAGGCCCAGGCGCGCATCCTCGACGGCACCGTCACCGCCGGCACCGTGGTGGTCATCCGCTACGAGGGACCTCGCGGCGGCCCGGGCATGCGCGAGATGCTCTCGCCCACCTCGGCGATCATGGGTCGCGGACTCGGCAAGGAGGTCGCGTTGATCACCGACGGGCGCTTCTCCGGCGGCAGTCACGGCTTCGTCGTCGGCCACATCACCCCCGAGGCCTTCGACGGCGGGCCGATCGCGTTGGTCGAGAACGGCGACACCATCACCATCGACGCGGTAGCCGACACCATCGAGGTGCACGTCGATGACGACGAACTCGACCGCCGCCGCGCGAAATGGCAGCGCCCGGCGCCCAACTACCCGCGCGGGGTGCTGGCAAAATACGCACGCACGGTCAGCTCCGCGTCACTGGGCGCGGTCACCGACCTGCCCGACTGAACCCAATCGACGAGGAACATTCCGATGAGCCTTACCGTTTACCTGTCAGGGGAAATCCACACCGACTGGCGCGAGCAGATCGAGCAAGGCGCAAGGGAGGCTGGACTGGACATCACCTTCACCCGCCCGGTCACCGATCACGCCGCCAGCGACGCCGCCGGCGACCTGCTCGGCAAGGAAGACCGACAGTTCTGGCGTGACCACAAGTCCGCCAAGGTCAACGCGATTCGCATCAAGACTCTGATCGAACAGGCCGACGTCGTGGTGGTGCGCTTCGGCGACAAGTACAAGCAATGGAACGCCGCCTTCGACGCCGGTTACACCGCGGCGCTGGGCACGCCCTACATCACCCTGCACGACGAGGACATCGTCCACCCGCTCAAGGAAGTCGACGCCGCCGCCATGGCCTGGGCGACAACGCCCGAGCAGGTGGTGGGGATTCTCAAGCACGTCGTGCGCGACTGA
>NZ_JAWLBP010000003.1:0-81296 GCF_041687595.1 Guyparkeria sp.
AAGCGTGACCAGCCGCTCGACCGGTTCGGCCCGACTGTGGGTCAGTCCGACCGTGACCGAGGCGGAACGCTCTGGCGGCCCGTCATCGACCGGCTCCCGGTCGCCGGTGATCACCCAGGCAAACAGCAGTAGTGCGACCAGGGCGATCCCCAGCCGGCCGGCATTGCGTGACATCCATTGTTTCATCGTGAATCAGTTCCTGCGGAAAACGCCATCCAGGAGGGCGCGGAAAATGATTGTCCCATCATGCTACTGCTCGCACGATTCTCATCAGCCCCAGGAGCCGGAAACCCGGCGACCGATCGCCTTGTACAGCTCCATCAGGACATACGATGCCACCCCGATGGCGACCACGATGAGAGCGTCTGCGACGCCCACGGCCTCGGTCTCGAACACGGCCTGCAGGACGGAAAGGTAGGTGATGGCGAACTGGGCGAGCATCACCACGATCACCGCCAGCCAGACCGGGCGGGTGGCGCGAATCGCGTCCCGGGACAGCGAGGAACCATGGATGTTGCGGATGAAGAACAGCTGGAAGATCTCCATCACGACCAGCGTGTTCATCGCCATCGTTCGCGCCAGTTCCAACGAATATCCCTGCTCGATAGCGTAGTCATACACGCCGAACACCCCGACGAGAAACACCAGCCCGACAAAGGCGATGTAAATCATCCATCCGCCGGTCAGGATCGACTCGTCGATGGGGCGCGGCGGGCGGCGCATGGTGCCCGCCTCGGGCGGCTCGAAGGCGAGTGCCAACCCAAGCGTCGTGGCGGTGATCAGGTTGATCCAAAGAATCTGGATCGGGGTGATCGGCAGGGTCATGCCCAGCAGCAGGGCCACGATAATGGTCAGGGCCTCGCCCGCGTTGGTAGGCAGCGTCCAGCTGATCACCTTCTTGATGTTGTCGTAGGCCGTGCGCCCCTCGCGGATGCCGGCAACGATCGAGGCGAAGTTGTCGTCGGCCAGCACCAGGTCGGCGACTTCCTTGGCCGCCTCGCTGCCTCGTTGTCCCATCGCGATCCCCGCATCTGCCCGCTTGAGCGCCGGGGCATCGTTCACGCCGTCGCCGGTCATCGCCACGCTGTGCCCGCGAGCCTGCAGCGCCTCTACCAGCCGCAGCTTGTGCTCGGGGCTGGTCCGGGCGTAGACATCGATCCCGGCGACCCGCTCGCGCAAGTCGTCGTCGGAGAGCTTCTCGATATCCGCCCCGGTGAGCGCTTCCGAAGGATTCTCCAGACCGACCTGTTCGGCAATGGCCATGGCCGTGCCGGCATGATCCCCGGTAATCATCTTCACGCGGATGCCGGCCTGGCGGCATTCGGCGACAGCATCCGGCACCTCCGGCCGGGGCGGGTCGGACAGGCCGAGCAATCCCAGGAGCACCAGCCCATCCTCAACGTCGCTGCGCTCGAGTACCGTGTGTTCCGGGTCGACCGGGAGAAAAGCCAGCGCGAGCACCCGGTGTCCCCGGGATGCCAGATCGTGGGCCCGATCATGCCAGCGATCGGTGTCAAGCGAGCGCGTTTCCCCGTCCGCCAACCGCTCCCGGTCGCACATCGAGAGCAACTGCTCGGGCGCCCCCTTGACGAAGATGCAGGCGTGGCCCTCGTGATCATGGTCGAGCGTGGCCATGAAACGATGCTCGGCATCGAAGGGGATCGCGTCACTTCGGGTCCAGGCGGCGCGCTCCTTGTCCGCCTCCAGCCCGGCCCGACCGGCGAATGCGACCAGGGCTCCTTCCATGGGGTCGCCCTCGACGCGCCACTCGTCGCCCTGCTGGTCGAGACTGGAGTCGTTGCACAGCAGGCCCGCCCGGGCCAGCTCCGAGAGCGCACGATCGGCCGCGCCGTCGACCGGCTCGTCCATCTGGAACACCTGGCCGACCGGGGAATAGCCCTCACCGGAAACCGTGTACTCCTCGTCACCGGACTCGACCACGGTAACCGCCATCTCGTTGCGGGTCAGCGTGCCGGTCTTGTCGGTGCAGATCACGGATACCGATCCGACGGTCTCGATCGCCGGCAGACGCCGGACGATGGCATGCCGCCGCGCCATCGCCTGCACCCCGACCGCCAGCGTGATGGTCAGCACGGCCGGCAGTCCCTCGGGGATGGCCGCCACCGACAAGCCGACCACGGCGATGAACAGTTCCTCAAACGCCATCTCCCGCCACCAGGTCCCCAGCCCAAGGATCATGGCGGCGATGACCAGGATGACGGCAGTGAGCCAGCGCCCGAACCGGTTCATCTGCCGGACCAGCGGCGTGGTCAGCGTCTCAACGCCGGCTAGCATGCCGGAGATGCGACCGATCTCGGTCGACTCGCCGGTGGCCACGACCACACCCCGCCCCTGCCCGCGGGTTACCAGCGTGCCGCTGAACGCCATGGACTGCCGGTCACCCAGGGCCGCGTTGGCATCCACCGGATCGGACCGCTTCTCCACCGCCAGCGATTCACCGGTCAGCACGGCCTCCTGAATTCGCAGGTCATGGACCTCAAGCAAGCGCAGGTCGGCCGGCACACGATCGCCAGCCTCCAGCAGGACGATGTCGCCGGGCACGAGGTCCTCGGCAGCCACCGCCTGTCGGCGGCCTTCCCGGATCACGCCGGCCTTCAGGGCCAACATCTTGCGGATGGCCTCCATCGCCTGCTCGGCGCGCCCCTCCTGGATGAAGCCGATCACCGCATTGGCCACCACCACCGCGACAATCACGGCAGTGTCGACCCAGTGCGTCATCAGCGCGGTGATGGCCGCCGAAACCAGCAGTACGTAGATGAGGATGTTGTGAAACTGGCGCAGCAGACGTCGCCAGGCACTCGGCCGGGCCGCTTCCGGCAGCCGGTTGCGGCCGTGCTCGGCCAGCCTCGCCTCGACCTCGTCGGTTTCCAACCCCTTGGAGCGGGAACCGAGCGTCTCGAGGACCGTCTCCGGTCGCCGTGCATGCCACGTCGTGGCAGGTTTCGAATCGTCCGTCATGATCGTGCGCCGAAAGCCCTCAGCCTGGAAAACCCGGATGGCAGGACGCCACGACGGGGCCGATCAGCTGCCGAGCCCCAAGGGATGCTCGTTCGAAACAAGCCTAGAAAAAATTCTCGACGAATGGGCAATGCCGGAGGGCAGGCAGACACGCAAACCCCGGCGGTCGATTGGCAACGGCGTGCAGCGGCACGTGGCAGTCCGACCCGTAGGGAGGTCCTCGGACCGGTCGGCGAGCTCGTCAGGTCGCGCCTAAAGCGGAGGCGTTCAGAGGTCTAGACAACCCTTGGCCGCCTCGTCCATGGCGCGGTTGGCGAGTTGATCGGCTCGCTCGTTCTCGGGATGGCCGGAATGCCCGCGAGTCCAGTGCCAGTGCACGTCATGCCGACCGGCCGCCTGCTCGAGCCGCTTCCAGAGATCGGCGTTCTTGACCGGCTTGCCGGCGGCCGTGCGCCAGTTGCGCCGCCGCCAGTTGTGAATCCACTCGGTGATGCCCTGGCGCACGTATTGCGAATCGGTGGTCAGGTGAACCTCGCAATGCTCCTTGAGGGCCTCGAGCGCCTCGATCGCCGCGGTGAGCTCCATGCGGTTGTTGGTGGTCTCGGTATCCGCGCCCCAGAGATCGCGCTCGTGCTTGCCGAAACGCAGCACGGCACCCCAGCCGCCGGGGCCGGGATTGCCCCGGCAGCCACCATCCGTCCAGGCGTGAACCACCTTGCGTTTGCCCACCTCATCGCCCATCGCGTCGTCCTGTTTCCTGTTGTCGGTGTTTCGATTCGAGAGGCATGGTCGCGGCACGGTGCGACCGCATGCCGGCCACCTCGCCGCGCACCGGCCGCCCCACCAGGGAAGTCAGGCGGAAGGCCGCCTTGGGGTGGGCCGGTCTAGACACGCGCCGGGTCGCGTCGATCAGGTAGAAACCGTGCAGGAACCAGGCCCACTCGGCGCTCCAGCGCCGCACCCGCGCGCAGCGCGCATACATGCTGGATCGACACCACGGCCCCACCCCACCGATCGGCTCGATCGCCTCGATGTGATAGCCCAGCACCCGCAGCCAGTCGACCACCCGCCAGGCCGGGTGGTGCGTGCCAGCCGACAGCGGCGCATGGCAGCCGGGCCAGAAGCGCGAGCGCAGGTGCAGCAGGCTGGCCGGGTTGACACCCACGAGCATCAGCCGCCCCTCGGGGCGCAGGCTGCGATCGATCTCTCGCAGGATCTCGTGGGGGTTGCTCCGATCCTCGAGCACGTGAAGGGCGATCACCAGATCCGCCGCCTCGCTCTCGATCGGCAAGGCATCCAGGTCGACCGGCAGCAGCGAGCCCGGATCACCTCCCCGTGGGCCCGCCTGAACGACGTGGCCGATGCGAAGCCGGCCGTTCCAGTCGAAACGCTGGTGCAGCTCACGGCCCGTCTCGCCCAGCACCACGGCATGGTATCCGAAGGCCGTCTGTGCCCGTTCGGCGAGCGCCTCCATCAGATCGGCGGCCACCATGCGTCCGACCGGCGTGCGATACCAGTCGGCCGCGGCAATACTGGCGGCAAGTCGGTCTGGCACATCCGGTCTGCTCAAAGCGTCCTCCTGGGAAACGGCCCGATTTCGTCGGGCACCGTCAGGTGGCGGATTCATCCGCCGCGGGCGTCCAGCGGACCACCCGGCGGCTGGCCAGCATGATGACCAGTGCCAGCAGGCTGGCGGCGGTCATTGCGGCAAAGGCCATGCCCGGCCCCACTCTACCCCAGAGCAGGCCGGCGAGGTACAGCCCCAGCGCCGCCCCGCCACCGTAGCTGGCCGCCGAGAGGATAGCCTGTCCCCGGGCATGTGACCGCCCGGGGAATTGATGGTCGATCACCCAGATGCCCACGGCATGGGTCATGCCGAAACTCGCGGCATGGAGCAGCTGCGCGAACAGCAGCCAGCCGATCACGTCGGCCTGGAAACCGATCAGCAACCAGCGGGCGGCCATCAGGCCGATGGCGATCAGCAGCAGGCCCAGCGGGGCGAAGCGATTGCGGATGCCTGGCAGCAGGAAGAAGAGCACGATCTCGGCGATGACCCCCAGCGCCCACAACAGCCCGATGGCGGTGGCCGAGTAGCCCAACTCGGCCAGGTGAACGCTGAAGAAGGCGTAGTAGACGCCATGGGCGAGATTGATCAGGAAGTGACCGGCGAAGAAGCCCAGCATGGCCGGCTCGCGCAACCGCGCGCGGATAGAGACCGGTGTCGCCGAGCGGTGGCGCGGCACGCCCGGTTCAGGCACCCGCAGCAGCACGAGGACCAGGACGACCAGCGTGGCCGCCATGATCCACGGCACCCATTCGATGCCGATCCGATCGATCAGGGCACCCAGGCCCACCGCGGCGACGATGAAGCCGATCGACCCCCAGGCCCGCAGGGCCGGATAGCGCTGCGGCTCGGGACCGGTCAGTCGCAGCGCCGCCACGTCCAGTTGCGAGAGCAGCGGCTGCCAGAAGAAACCGAAGAGGACGAGCAGAGCCATCCAGGCGACCAGGCCTGCCTGCAGTCCTGCCAGCAGGCCCAGCCCGACGGCCAGCATGCCGCTGATGGCCGCGGCGAGGACCAGCCAGGCGATCACCCGGCCACTGTGGTCGACCAGCCAGCCGAGCAGTGGTGGGGCGACGAGCTTGGCGGCCATCACCATGGCCAGCATGGCACCGACCGTGTCCGGGCCGAAGCCCTGCTCGATCAGGTAGGGGCTGAAGTACGGCAGGTAGATGCCCAACCCGAGGAAGAAGGCGAAGTAGCCCAGCCGGATCGGGTTGAGGCCCGGCAGCCGGGTGGTGGCAGTCCCTTGCCGCTCGGGGATCATTCGCCGGCGTGCGGGGATCTTCCGGCCGGCACCACCGGCGTGTCGGTCTCGACGTCGCCGCACTGGCCACGATGGCGCAATGCATGGTCCATCAGCGTCAGGGCCAGCATCGCTTCGGCGATCGGCGTGGCACGGATGCCGACACAAGGGTCGTGTCGCCCGGTGGTGACGACTTCGGTGGGCTGGCCGCGCACGTCGACGCTCTGTCCCGGCAGGCGGATGCTTGAGGTGGGCTTCAGCGCCAGGTGAGCGACGATATCCTGGCCGCTGGAGATCCCACCGAGCACACCGCCGGCGTGGTTGGACATGAAGCCATCCGGGGTGATTTCGTCACGGAACTCGGTGCCGCGGGCGGCGACGCAGTCGAAGCCGTCCCCGATCTCCACGCCCTTGACCGCGTTGATGCTCATCAGCGCATGGGCGATATCGGCATCCAGCCGATCGAAGACCGGCTCGCCCCAGCCCGGCGGGCAGCCTTCGGCCCGCACGGTGACCTTCGCGCCGACCGAGTCGCCCGAGCGGCGCAGGTCGTCCATGAAGGTCTCGAGCTCCGGCACCTGCGCGGCGCAGGGCCAGAAGAACGGATTCTCGCCGACCGCCTGCCAGTCGAAGCAATCGTCTTTCAGGACGATGGGACCTAGCTGGGAGAGGTGCCCGCGCACGGTCACGCCGTGCGCCTCGGCCAGCCACTTCTTGGCGATCGCGCCGGCAGCTACCCGCATGGCGGTCTCGCGGGCGGACGAGCGTCCACCACCGCGATAGTCGCGTCGGCCATACTTCATCCGGTAGCTATAGTCGGCGTGCCCGGGTCGGAATTGCTCGGATATCTTCGAGTAGTCCTTGGAGCGCTGGTCGACGTTCTCGATCAGCAAGCCGATCGGGGTACCCGTTGTCTCGCCCTCGAACACGCCGGAGAGGATGCGCACCCGGTCGGGCTCGCGCCGCTGGGTGGTGTGCCGGGAAGTGCCCGGCCGGCGGCGGTCGAGGTCGGCCTGCAGGTCCTCCTCGCTCAGGGCCAGTCCCGGGGGACAGCCGTCGACGACAGCGCCCAGCGCCGCGCCGTGCGACTCGCCGAACGTGGTGACGCGAAAAAGCGTACCGAAGGTATTACCCGCCATAGATCCAACCTGACCAACCTGAATTTGAATGCTCGCCCCGGGGACCAGGCGCCGCGTCGGGCGGCCGCCCCGGCATGATAAACTGCGCGCCGGTCCCAAAGGCCCGGTCGCCATCGCGGCAACGGCCGCACAGTATACCTGCCCGCCCCGGGCACTGCCCACGAATACCCGCCATGCCGCTCGACCTGATCTCCGCCATCACTCGACATGCCGCCGAACGGCCCCGCGCCCACGCGCTGGGCGACCGACGGCAGTGGCTGGATCATGGCCAACTGGCCGATCGCGTCGCCGCCGCCATCTCCTGCCTCGACGAACTCGACCTGGCGGCGGGAGACCGGGTGGTCCTTTGGGCCGGCAAGGATGTCGAGACCGTGGTCTGGCTGGTCGCCCTGCTCGCCCGGGACATCGTGCCGGCACCGGCCCACCCGGCATTGCGCCCCGAGCAGGTCGAACACCTGTGCCGGCAGTGCGAGGCGCGCGGGCTGCTCCTCGATGCGCCCAGGCTGCGTCAATGGCGACCCGACCGCGCCGACGGAGACGGCTGGTTCTGGTCTCCGGCCGATGGCCATGAACCGCGGCGCGTTCACCTTCCGGCCACGGGTACCGCCGCCCTGCCCCCGCGCGGCACGCCCCGCCCGGATCGTCTGGCCATGCTGTTCTTCACCTCCGGCAGCACCGGCTTGCCCAAGGGGGTCATGGTCAGCGAAAGCAACCTGGATGCCGGGAACCGGATCGTTGCCGACTACCTCGAGATTGACGAGAACGACGTGGTCGCCGCAATCCTGCCGCTGGCCTTCGACTACGGCTTTTCCCAGGTCACCACCGGTCTTTCCCGCGGCGCGGCCGTCTACCTGGACGACTACCTGTTGCCGGCGGACCTCAAACGTCCGTTGCTGCGCCAGTCGGCCACGGTGCTCGCCGGCACCCCAGGCCTTCTGATCCCGCTGGCCGGGCAGCCCTGGCTCGCCGAGGCACCCGCCCTTCGGGTGGTGACGAACTCCGGCGGCCACCTGCCGGCCGATGCGGTGCGCGGTCTGCGGGAAGCCCGACCGGCCACCCGGCTGTACCTGATGTACGGCCTGACCGAAGGCTTCCGCGCCACCTACCTGCCGCCCGACGAGGTGGACCGACACCCGGGTTCGATCGGCTACCCGTTGCCCGAGACCCCCATCGGCCTGGTGGACGGCGAGGGCCACCTGCTGGGTCGTGGTCAGACCGGGGAACTGGTCCAGGGCGGCCCGCTGGTCGCACTGGGCTACATCAACGACCCGGAGGCCAGCGCTCGACGTTTTCGCCCTCCCCCGGCCGGCTGGCCGGACACGAACGATGCACGCGTGGTATTCAGCGGGGATCGCGTGCATCAGGACGCGGACGGCCGGCTGTTCTTCGTCGGGCGTATCGACGAGCAGATCAAGGTGGCTGGGTTTCGCATCAGTCCCGAGGAGATCGAGTCCGTCGCCCTGTCCGCGCCCGGCGTGACCGAAGCGGTAGCCCTAGGCCGGCCCGACCCGGCCAGCGGCAACCAGCGGCTGATCCTGCACGTCGCCCCGCTAAACGTGGATGTCGATGCGCTGCGCCACCACCTGCGCCGGCATCTGGCACCCTACCAGCAGCCGGCGGAGATCCACCGCCACGCGAGCCTGCCCCGGTCGGACAACGGCAAGCTCGATCGTCGCCAGTTACGGGAGCACTGATCCATGGCCCGATCCTCAGAACATGCACCGTACAATGGCCGCCAGGTGATCGACGACACCCTGGGGCCGCTAGCCGACTGCTGGGGTGGGACGGCCGCGCTGTCGATCGACGGCCAGCCACTGTCCGCCCGCATCCCGACCTCGCCGGCCTTTGTCTACAACCGCCGTTGCCTGGACGCAGCCGTGACCCACCTGCGCGGGTACCTGCCGGAAGGCATCGGCATCCACTACGCCATAAAGGCCAACCCCTTCCCGCCACTGGTGCGCCACCTGGCGGGGCTGGTCGATGGCTTCGACTGCGCCTCCAGGGAAGAAATGCGGCTGGCCAGCGAGGTCGCCGCCCCGGAGCAGCACCTGTCGATCGCCGGTCCGGCCAAGTCGCGCGCGGAGCATCGGTTCGCGATCGAGCGGGGCATCGTCATCAATGCCGAATCGACCGGCGAACTCGAGCGCATCGCTGCCGAAGCGCGGGTGCTGGGCGAACCTGCCCGCGTGGCCCTGCGGGTGAATCCGCCGTTTGCGCTCAAGGGCTCCGGGATGCACATGGGTGGCGGCGCCCGGCCCTTCGGCATCGACAGCGAGGCGATTCCGGCCATCCTGCGCCAACGGGACCGGCTGGCCGATGCCGGCATCGACCTGGTCGGCCTGCACCTGTTCGCCGGCTCGCAAAGCCTGAACCACGAGGCCATTGCCTCCGCGCTCGATGCCTGGACCGAGCTGCTGCGCGACTGGCAGGCACAGACAGGTTTCACCCCGCGCGAACTGATCATCGGCCCCGGACTGGGCGTGGCCTACCACCCCGGTGACCGGCCGCTGGAACTCGACAGGGTGGCGCCGGCCTTCGAGCGACTCGACCGTAACCTGCGTGCACTCGGGGAAACCGGCGGCATCGACGTCGACACCCGACTCGAGCTGGGCCGGTTCCTGGTGGCCTCTGCAGGGGTGTATCTGGTGCGGGTGGTCGATCGCAAGGTCTCGCGGGGACAGGCCTTCCTGCTCTGCGACGGCGGCATGCATCACCACCTCGCCCTGTCGGGCAACCTCGGCGCGGTACTGCGCCGTAACTGGCCGCTGGTGGCCGCCGATCGACTGGATGCGCCACTCGACGAGTCGGTCGACATCGCCGGCCCACTGTGCACGCCGCTCGACGTGCTGGGGGCGAAACAGCCACTGCCGGCCCTCGGCCCCGGCGACTGGCTGGCGGTGCTCCAGTCCGGAGCCTACGGTGCCAGCGCCTCGCCGACCGGCTTTTTGTCACGCGACGCGGCGATCGAATATCTGGTCTGACGGCCGCTGCCCGCGGTGTCAGCGCATGGCCCGACGCACGGGGGCGAAGCTCTGCCGATGGATGGGACTGGGGCCGTGCTCGGCCAGGGCGGCCAGATGGGCGGCCGTCGGATACCCCTTGTGCCGCGCCAGTCCGTACTGCGGGTATTCGGAATCCAAAGTCACGATCTGGCGATCCCGACTGACCTTGGCGAGGATCGAGGCGGCGGCGATGGCCGGATCGGAGGCATCCCCCCCAACCCGTGCGTGACCGATCACCGGCAGTTCGGGACAGCGATTGCCGTCGACATGGGCCCGGTCGATCGGATGGCCCTGTTCGATGAGCGCCAGTACCGCGCGGCGCATGGCCAGCATCGAGGCGTGCAGGATGTTCAGGCTGTCGATCTCCGCCACGCTGGCCTCGGCAATCGCCCAGCCACGCGCGCGCTCCCGGATCTCGTCGAACAGGGCCTCCCGTCGACGTTCGCTGAGCTTCTTTGAGTCGTTCAGCGCGGCAATGCGCCGGCCCGGATCCAGGATGACCGCCGCGGCGACCACCGGGCCGGCGAGGGGGCCGCGCCCGGCCTCGTCCACGCCGCAGTAGACGCCGCCGGCGTCCAGATCGTCAAACAAATCCGCTTGCGGCATACTCGTGCCCATCCATTGCCCCATTCATCGCTTTCATCGAGGGTCGCTTGAACTCGTCAACCGAAACCGGTTCCGCTCCACGGGTGATGCTCGCCGCGGGCGAGGCCTCCGGCGACATGTACGCCGCCGAGCTGATCACCGCCCTGCGCCGTCGCCTGCCGGCACTCCAGGCCTTCGGCCTCGGCGGGGCCCAGTCACGAGCGGCCGGCATGGAGACCATCGTCGACATGGACCGGGTCTCGGTCATGGGCCTCGTGGAAGTCATCCGTCACTATCCTGACCTGCGCGCCGCCATGAACGAGATGGTCGCGGCACTCGACGAGCACCGCCCCGATCTGCTGATCGCGGTGGACTTCCAGGAGTTCAACCAGCGCCTGGCCAGGGCGGCGCGGGCTCGCGGCATCCCCGTGCTGTTTTTCGTGGCCCCGCAGGTCTGGGCCTGGCGGCCGGGTCGGGCGAGGCATTTCAGTCAGATCGCCGACCACCTGGCCGTGCTGTTCGACTTCGAGAAGCCGCTGTTCGAACGGCACGGCCTGCCGACGACACATGTCGGCCATCCGCTTATCGACCTGATCGACCGCGAGGCTCCGTCACGGAACACGGCCCGGGGGCAGCTGGGTCTCTCCGACGACACGCCCGTCATCGGATTGCTGCCCGGCAGCCGCCACGGTGAGATCGAGCGGCTGCTGCCGACCTTCCTGGCCACGGCTGAACGGCTCCTTGCCGCCGACGGTGCGCGTCGTTTTCTCCTGCCAAGGGCTGGCTCCGTCAAGCCCGAGTGGCTGGAACGACTGATCACTGCCACTGCCCCCTCCACGGAACTGCGTGAAGCCCTGACGGTGCTCGATGGCAGTTCGCGGGCGGTCATGGCGGCCAGCGATGCCCTGCTGGTCGCCAGCGGCACCGCCTCGCTGGAGGCGGCGTTGATCGGCACACCGATGGTGATCGCCTACCGGACCAATGCGCTAACCCACGCCATCGCCCGGCGACTGGTCCGGATCGAGCACATCGGCCTGCCCAACATCATTCTCGGTCGCGAGGCGGTGCCGGAACGCATCCAGCAAGATGCCACGCCGGACCGGCTGGCCGTCGACATGGAGGCTATCCTGCAGCCCGCCGGGGCGACGGCCCAGTACCGCGACCTCGCCGAGATCCGTGATCGCCTGGGTGCCGGTGGCGCGCTTGAGCGGCTGGCCGACCTGGCTGCCGGCATGGTCAAGAGCCCGGATCGATAGCGACACCGACCTGAACGACCAGTCCTTGGCCCAGGGGGATTCGCGGGGCGGTGGGCGGTGGTCCGACCGACGGTGCCCCTCTCAGTCTTCCCCGGTCAGCCGGCGCGGGTCGAGCAGCTCGGCCAGCGTATCCTCGTCCAGATCTGTCATCTCGCGGGCCACGTCGATGACCGTCCGTCCCTCGGCATAGGCCCGTTTGGCGATCGCCGCACCGGCCTCGTAGCCGATCACCGGGTTGAGTGCCGTGACCAGGATGGGATTGGCGGCGAGATCCCGCTCGATGCGCTCGCGGTTGACCACGAAGCCCGCGACGGCCTTGTCCGCCAGCAACCGGCTGGTGTTGGCCGACAGCCCGATCATCTCGTCGAGATTGGCCGCGATCAGCGGCAGCATGACGTTAAGTTCGAAGTTGCCCGACTGGGCGGCCAGCGCAATGGCGTGGTCGAGCCCCTGCACCTGCACGGCCACCATGGCGGTCGACTCCGGGATGACCGGGTTGACCTTGCCGGGCATGATCGAGCTGCCCGGCTGCAGCGCCGGAAGGGTAATCTCGCCCAGCCCAGCCAGCGGACCGCTGTTCATCCAGCGCAAGTCGTTGGCGAGCTTGTACAGGAATGCCGCCAGCCCCCGCAGGGACGCCGACAGCGCCAGCGAGTCGTCCTGCGCGCTCAGGCCCGCGGCCAGGCTCGGCAGTCGAGAGAACGGCGCCTCTCGGTCCAGGGACTCGTTGAGCGAGGAGACGGCCGCATCGGCGAAGCCTGCCGGGGCATTGAGCCCCGTCCCCACGGCGGTACCGCCGAGCGGCAGGGCCAGGTTGCGGTCGCGTGCCTGCTCGATGGCAACTCGCGCGGCGCGCAGTTGCTCGACATGGCTTTCAAGCACCTGGTCGAAACGGATCGGGGTCGCATCCATCAGGTGGGTGCGACCGGTCTTGACCACGCCTGCCAGCTCGCGCGCCCGGCCCAGCAGGACCGTTTCCAGATGCGCCAGCGCCGGCAGCAGGTCCGACTCGACACGGCTGACCGCCATCACCCGGATGGCACTGGGCACCACGTCATTGGAGCTCTGGCTCATGTTGACGTGGTCGTTGGGGTGCACGCCCGCCTGCTCACCGGCCAGGTGGGCGATCACCTCGTTGACGTTCATGTTGCTGCTGGTGCCTGAACCGGTCTGGTAGATATCCACCGGAAAGGCGCCTTGCAGCTCGCCGCTCGTCAGGCTCTCGATCAGTTGCCCGGCGACCGACTCGATCGCCTGCGCCCGCGGCTCATCAAGCCCGCCGATCGCGCGGTTGGCCCGCGCGCAGGCCGCCTTGATCCGGCACAGCGCCGTGATGAAGGAAACGGGCATGGGCCGCCCGCTGACGGGAAAGTTGTCGACTGCACGCTGTGTCTGCGGGCCGAAGAGGGCGTCGGCGGGCAGGCGGACCTCGCCGAGGCTGTCGCGCTCGATACGCTCGTGGGTTTCTCGACTCATGGCATCGGTGCCCGGATCTGTTTGATGTGACGACGTTCGCGGTGGCGCGGGCAGTGAACCGTCGCCGACCATATTCAGCGCGTGATGCCGCGCTCGCTCTCGCGGATGAAGTCGAGCATCTCGGCGAGCGCCGGCTCGGTCTCGGCGGCCTGCTCGAACTCGGTCCACACCAGCTCATCACCCTGGCGCTTCACCAGTTGCCGGAAACAGCGGTTGAGCAGGCTGATGGTCTCGGCAGAGAAACCCCGGCGCTTGAGGCCTTCCTTGTTGAGCCCGATCGCCCGGGCGCGCGCGCCGTCGGCCATGACGTAGGGGACCACGTCCTTGGAGATCTTGGAAAATCCGCCGACGAAGGCGTGACCACCCACATGACAGAACTGGTGAGCGACCGCGAAACCGCCGAAGATGGCGTATTCGCCCACTTCGACGTGACCGGCCAGGGATGCGGCATTCGCCAGGATGACGTGGTCGCCCACCATGCAGTCGTGCGCCACATGGGCATAGGCCATCATGAGGATGTCCGATCCCAGGCGGGTCAGGCCACCACCACCCGCGGTGCCGCGGTGAATGGTGGAGAACTCGCGGATCCGGTTGCGGTCGCCGATCTCCAGGAAACTGCGCTCGCCGGCGAACTTGAGGTCCTGGGGCACCTCGCCCACCACGGCGTGACTGAAGATGTGGTTGTCCGTCCCGATCCGGCACGGACCCTTGATCACGGCGTGGGAGTCGATCACCGTGTTGGCTCCGATCTCCACCTCGCCTTCGATGATCGCATAGGGGCCGACCGAGACGGATTCGTCCAGACGTGCCTCGTCGCTGATGATCGCGGTCGGATGAATCACTCGGTCACTTCCTTGGCCACACACTTGACCGTGGCGCGGGCGGCAATCTCGTCACCCACCCGTGCCTCGCAGTTGAAAATTCCCATGCCCCGGGCCATGCGCTTGATCTCGACCCGGATGATCAGCTGGTCACCGGGCTCGACCATGCGGCGGAAACTGACGTCATCCAGTCCCACCAGCATGTACAGCGCGTTGTCCTTCGGCTTGCCACCATTGCTGCGGAAGGCGAGCACGCCGGTCGCCTGTGCCATGGCCTCGGTGACCAGCACTCCCGGCATGATCGGACGGACCGGGAAGTGGCCCTGGAAGAACGGCTCGTTGAAGGTGACGTTCTTCACGGCGACCAGGTACTCGTTGGGCGCCCAATCGACTACGCGGTCGATCAGCAGAAAGGGATAGCGGTGGGGCAGGAGCTCCATGATCTCCTGCACCATCATGGTGTTGTCTTCACTCACGAGTCGTCCTCATGCGTCGGCGTGTCACCGAGCTGTTTTTCCAGTTGTCGCACTCGCCGAACCAGTCGGTCGAGTTGCTTGAAACGGGCTGCATTCCGATGCCAGCGCTCGTTCGTATCCAGTGGCGTGCCGGCGGAATAGACACCCGGCCGGTGAATGGAGCGGGTAACCATCGACATGCCGGTGACGTGGACGTGATCTGCCAGCGTCAGGTGGCCGGCCAGACCGACGCCGCCCCCCAGCGTACAATGCCGCCCCACCACGCTGGATCCGGCCAGCCCGGCACAGCCGGCGATGGCGGAATGTGCCCCGACGCGCACGTTGTGCGCGATCTGGATCAGGTTGTCCAGTTTCACGCCGTCGTCGATCACGGTGTCATCCAGCGCGCCGCGGTCGATGGTGGTGTTCGCACCGATATCGACGTCATTGCCGATCACCACCCGGCCGACCTGCGGAACCCGCCGCCACGCTCCCTTGTCGAGGGCCAGGCCGAAGCCGTCGGAACCAATGACCACACCGGGCTGGATCACGCAGCGCGCGCCGATGACGGTATCGGCCAGCACGGTCACCCGACCGATCAGCCGGGTGCCGACGCCGATACTGACATTCTCGCCGATCAGGCAGCCGGGGCCGACTTCCACATCAGCGGCAATCCGGCTGCCACCCCCCACGGTGACGTGCGCGCCGAGCCGGGCAGAGGGATCGACCTCGGCATCGGCCGCAATCACGGCCGTCTCGTGGATTCCCGGCTCGGGCCGCTGACGTGGATAAAGCCGCTCGAGCAGCCTGGCGAATACCAGCCTCGGCTCGTCCACGACCAGCGCCGGCACGTCGGCGGGCAACTGGGCCTGCCCCGTCTCGTTCGTGACGACCAGCCCCGCCCCGGTGTTCGAGGCCGTGCCGGCCGATTTGCGATCACCGTCGTAGTAGGCGACATCACGATCCCCGGCCGAGGCCAGCGAGGCCGCCCCGGTGATCACCCGCTGACTGTCGGCGGGCACGCTCGCCCCGACGACCTCGGCGAGCTCGGCTACGGTTGCGGTTGACGTGGCCTGGATACTCACGACTGAACGACCGGGCAGCGCCGATCAGCGCCCCATCGATTCCAGGCGATCCAGCACCTCGCCGGTGATCTCCACCCGGTCGGCGGCATATACCACGCCCTCGGACAGGACCAGGTCATAGCCCTTGTCCCGGGCCTCGGCGCGGATCGCGTCGAGCACCAGTCGCTGGAGCTTACCCAGTTCCTCGTTCTTGCGCAGGTTAAGGTCGTCGCGGAAGTTGTTCTGCTCGCGCTGCAGGTCACGCAGGTTGCGGTTGAGCTCACGCTCGAGATCGGCGCGATCGCCCTCGCTCATCGTCACGCTATCCCGGTTAAGACGGTTTTCCAGGCCCTGGACCTCTTCGCGCATGCGACGCAGCTCCTGCTCGCGGGAGGAGAACTCCTCCTCGAGTTGCTGCTTGGCCCGCTCGGCCTGGGGCGCCTGCTCCAGCAGCACGGAGGAATTCACGAAGCCGATCTTGATATCGGCCGCCTGGCCCAGGGCCGGAAGGGCAAGAAAGGCTGCCAAAAAGGCGAAACGTCTAACCAAGCGAATCACGCTGTCGTCTCCTGCAACATCGTCACCCGGTGCGGGCGATCATGTAAGGGTGAGTCGGAAATCAGGGGAGCCCCCGGATCGAGGCGGCGACGTTCCCGGCTTCCGTGTCTGTTCGTATTCCCGACCAACGGTACGAAGCGGCCTCTCTGTCGCGGGCCGTCACCGGCACCGCCCCAATGCCACCGAGTCGGCCGGCCACTCCCTGTCCCGGGCATTATGCCACAGCCCCTCGACGCCCATCGTCCGATCAGAAAGAGGCGCCGATGGAGAACTGGAAGTTCTGGGTCCGATCCCCGGCCTCGTCATTGAGCGGCTGGGCGTAGCTGAAGATCAGCGGGCCGACCGGCGAGATCCAGCTCAGCGCCACACCGGCCGACTGCCTCAGCGTGCCGGTATCGAAATCGTCCACGTCACGATAGGCGTTACCAATGTCCCAGAACAGGGCCATGCGCACGGTGTGGCGCTGCTCGGTCAGGAACGGAAGCGGCGAGACAAGTTCCAGCCCACCGTTGACCTTGAACGTGCCGCCCATGGGGTCGTCATTGGAATCCCGCGGACCGAGCGAGTAGTCCTCGTAGCCGCGCACCGACCGGATGCCCCCGGTGAAGTAGTTAAGGAACGGCGGCAGGCCGTCGTAGTAATCGCTCACGCCGCTGTAATCGCTCTGGGTGTCGCCATAGGCCTTGATCTGGCCGACATTGCCGTGGGCCCGCACCGTGAAGTTCTCCGTCAGCGGCTGGTAGAACTCGCCGTCGTACTCGCCCTTCACGTAGGTCAGGTCGCTGCCCGGCACGGCAACGGTCGCCGACAAGCGATGCAGTTGGCCGTCCGTGGGAAACATCGCGCGATTGCGGCTATCGAAGCGCCAGGACGGCCGAATGCTGAAGGTCGTGTACTGCTCGCCGTCGAAGCCGGGACCCGGCTCATCCCCGTCGATCGACTCCCCGGTCACCCAGCTCGGCGAGTAGGTGGTGGCCTTGATCTCCTGGTTCTCGGCCCGGAAGTCGATCTCCCCGCGGGTGTTTTCGGTGAACGGGGCGCCGAAGTTGATGTTGCCGCCATAGGAGTCGACCAGATAACGGGACAGCGAAAGCTCGGTACCGTCCTGCTTCTGGTAGAAGAGCCCGAAGCCCTGACTGACGCCATTGACCGTGAAGTACGGATCGCGATAGTTGAACTGGTAGTACTCGCGGTACGAACTGCGCTCGACGTTCAGGCCGACCGACTTGCCGCTGCCGAGGAAGTTCGGCTGGTTGATGCCGGCGTTGAACAGCACGCCCTCGGCCTGGGAGTAGCCCACGCCCGCGGTGAGCGAGCCGGAGAGCTGTTCCGAGATGTCGTATTCCACGTCGACCTGGTCGGTCGAGTCCGGCACGGGCGTGACGTTCTGCTCGACTTGCTGGACGGACGGGAGCCGCTCGATGCGCTGCTTGGAACGGTCGAGCTTGTCGCCGGCATACCAGCTACCCTCCATCTGTCGCATCTCGCGGCGATAGACCACCTCGTCGGTGTTGTAGTTGCCCTTGAACTCGATCTCGCGGACGCTCACGCGACGACCGGGCTGGAGGTTGAAATCGACCACCACGGTCTTCTCCGCCTCGTCGATGTCGGGACGAGGCTCAACCTGGGCGAAGGCATAGCCGTAGTCGCCCATGCGTCGACCGATGGCGTCGCTGGTGTCCACCACCTGGCGGCGGTTGAAATATTCGCCCACCTCGACCTGGTTGAGTTCGGCCAGCGTCTCCTCGTTGAGCAGCATGTTGCCGCTGTAGGTCACGTCCGTGACCTCGTAGCGCTCGCCCTCGGTGACGTTGACCACCACCTCGATGTCCCGCTTGTCCGGGGTAATGGTCACCTGGGTGGAGTCCACCTGAAACTTCAGGTAACCGCGATCCAGGTAGAACGAGCGCAATCGCTCGAGGTCGGCCGACAGCTTCTGGCGCGAATACTGGTCCTGGTTGGACCAGAACGCCCACCACGGCACCGGACCCATCTCGAACGACTTGAGCAGTTCCTTCTCGGAGAAATCCTCGTTGCCGATGATGCGCACGCGCCGGATGGAAGCGGGCTTACCCTCGTAGATCTCGATGCTGACGAACACCCGGTTGTCCTCGAGCTCCTCCACCTCGGTCTGAATTTCGACGCCGTACTGGCCGAGGCTGTAGTAGACCCGCTGGAGCTCGGTCTGCATCTTGTCCAGCGCCCGCTGATCAAGGACCCGCCCCTGCACCAGCCCAATCGACTTGAGGGCCTCCTGCAGCTGCTCGGTCTCGACCTTCTCGTTGCCGTTGACCTCCAGCGCGGTAATGGTCGGACGCTCCTCCAGACGAATCAGCAGCGCATCGTCCGGCGACCGCCCTACCTCGACGTTCTCGAAGAAACCGGTGTCGTAGAGCGACTCGACCACCCGGGTGCTGTCTCCCGCCTGGAAGTCGTCGCCGACTTCGTAGGGGATGTAGGTGAAGACGGTACCGGGAGAGATGGTCCGCAGACCCTCGACCCGGATGTCGGTGATCTCGAATGCCTGTGCCAGCGAGGGAAGCAACAACAGGGCGCCAAGCGCGAGTGCGGCGGTGAAACGTTGATTGATGGTCATGCCGAGGGGGCTTTCCTGGTCAGGCAGATGAAGGATCGGAACCAGCCATGGTCGAGACAGCCATGGCCACGGACTCGTGAGTAAACCCGGCTATTGTGAACCAAATCCAGCTAGTGCATCAACCGGGCAATATCGTTGTAGAAGACCACTATCATCAGGGCGGCGAGCAGCATGATTCCGATGCGGGTATAGATCTCCTCGAACCCCGGTCCGGGCGGCCGTCCCTTGACCGCCTCGATCAGGTACAGCAGCAGGTGTCCCCCGTCGAGCATCGGGATGGGCAGGAGGTTCAGGATCGCCAGCGACAAGCTCACCAGGGCAAGGAAGCCGAGGAAGGTGGAGAGCCCGAGCACCAGGCTCTTGCCGGCATACTCGGCGATCGCGACCGGACCGGAGAGATTCGCTAGGCTCGCCTCGCCCCGCAACAGCCGGTAGAAGACCTGGAACGTCAGTGCCGTCATCTCCCAGCTACGTTCCAGCGAACGTCCGAAGGCATCGATCGGGCCGGCCCGATCGATGCGGAACATGGCACGTGCCGCCTCGGGGTCATGTGGGCGCGAGGCGAGCGAAACACCCAGGCGGCCGACCTCCTCGCCGTCGACCTCCACCGGGCGGGGAATCACGTCCACTTCGCGCTGCTGGCCGTCTTCGTTCTCCAGCGTCAGGCGCAGCGATTCGCCGGCACGCTCGCCGATCCAGCCGATCAGTTCCCGGGGATAGCGGTATTCGCGACCGTCGAGCGCCACGATCCGCTCACCCGCCTCCAGGCCGGCCGCGGCCGCCGCGGAACCTTCCTGCACCGCGGCAATTTCCGCCACGCCCGGCGGCTGCCACAGGGCCAGACCCAACTTGGAAAGGACATCGGTAGTCGGCTTGCCGATCGACCCGCCCAGCGGGTCGAGCTCGGACAGGTCGAGTTCAGTGGACAGAAGCCGGCCGTCACGCTCGAATCCCACCGGCAGGGTCTGTCGTTCGATGCCGCCGTTGATCATGCGCAACTGGAACTCGGTCAAGGTCTCGACGGCATGCGGCCCCACCGAGGTGATCACGTCTCCCGACTGAAGCCCCGCCTCGGCCAGGGGCGTGCCTGGCTCCAGATCGCCCAGCTTCGGCACGATGCCCTGCGTGCCCACCATGAACATCAGCCACCAGAAGAACAGGGCAAGCACGATGTTCGCCGCCGGACCCGCCGCCACGATCATGGCGCGTCGATGCAGCGGCTGACGATTGAAGGCGCGGTGGACTTCCGCGGGGTCGACCTCACCCTCGCGCTCGTCGAGCATCCGGACATAGCCACCCAGGGGCAGCGCCCCGACGCGGTACTCGATTCGGTCAGGTCCGCGGTGCGTCGAGAACAGTGTCTTGCCGAAGCCCAGCGAGTAGGTCAGCACACGCACGCCCAGTTTTCGCGCCACCCAGAAATGGCCGTATTCGTGGAACGCCACCAGGATGCCGATGGTGATCAAGAAGCCCAGCAGGCTGATCAACACGTCCATTGATCGTTACCCACCGGCCGTCGTCATTCGGGCCGACCGGCACCAGTCCAGCGTCCAGGCACGCACCTCGGCGTCCAGCGCCAGCACCGCGTCGATCGACTCGGGCACGGCGACGCGGTCGGCAGCGGTCATCGCCTCCAGGGAGGCCTCGATGGCTGCGGGAATGCCGGTGAACGTCAGCCGGCCATCGAGGAAGGCTGCCACCGCTACCTCGTTGGCGGCGTTGATCACGAGGGGCGCAGCGCCCCCGGCGCGCAAGGCGTCAAAGGCCAGTCGCAGGGCGGGGAAGCGCGCGAAGTCCGGACGCTCGAAGTGCAGTCCGTTGAGGGCGTGGAAGTCCAGCGGCCTCACCCCGGAATCGAGCCGATCGGGCCAGGCCAGGGCATGCGCGATGGGGGTGCGCATGTCCGGCTCTCCCAACTCGGCGAGCACTGACCCGTCAACGAAACGCACCATGGAATGAATCACCGACTCGGGATGCACCACCACCTCGATCCGGTCGGCATCGATGCGGAACAGGCGGGCGGCCTCGATCACCTCGAGGCCCTTGTTCATCATGGTCGCCGAATCGACGGATATCTTGCGTCCCATGGACCAGTTGGGATGGGCGCAGGCCTGCTCGGGGGTGATGGCGGGAAATCGCTTCGCCGGCCAGTCGCGGAAGGGGCCGCCCGAGGCGGTCAGGACGATCGATTCGACTTCCGCCGGATCCGTGCACCGCTCGCCCGAGCCCATCGGCAGGCACTGGAAGATGGCGTTGTGCTCGCTGTCGATCGGCAACAGTTCCGCCCCACTCCGCCGAGCGACGTCCATCATCAAATCGCCAGCGGCGACCAGCGACTCCTTGTTGGCCAACAACACCCGCTTGCCCGCGTGCAACGCGTTCCAGGTGGACTGCAGGCCTGCCGTGCCGACGATGGCTGCCACCACCACGTCGAGATTGTCGCCCCCGGCGAGAGCATCCGCCTCGCGCTGACCGACCACCAGTTCCGGGCGTTCGGCGGCGGGGAGTTCCGCCAGACGCGAGAGCAGAGCCTCGCGGCGGCTTGAGTCGACCAAGCCGACGACGGCCGGGCGGAACCGCCGAATCTGATCGAACAGCGCCTCCACCCGGCCATGGGCAACCAGCACTTCCACGCGAAAGCGCGTCGGATGCCGCTCGAGGACGTCCAGCGTGCTGCAACCGATGCTGCCGGTCGAACCGAAGATGCCGACGCGCTTCATGAGCCGCCCATCAATTGCATGTGCGACAAGGCCAACCACCAGAGCGGCATGGCGGCAAACTGTCCATCGAGCCGGTCGAGCACACCACCATGGCCAGGCAGAACCCGACCACTGTCCTTGACACCGGCCTCCCGCTTCAGGCGCGACTCCTCGAGATCCCCGCCGACGGATGCCAGCGCGACCACGACGCACCAGGCCGCGAGGAGCCAGGATGGCGTGGTCGCGAACAGCGGCAGCACCGCACCGATTGCCGCCAGCACGGCCACGCCGGCGAGCCCGCCGATCACGCCCTCGATGGACTTGCCGGGGCTGATCATCGGCGCGAGCTTGTGTCGCCCGAAGGCACGACCGGAGAAATAGGCCAGCGAATCGGCCACGACGACGACGAGGATGCCGAACAGCAGCAGCCACTCCCCCTGCGGGGCGGCGTGGATCTCGACCAGCGCCACCCAGAACAGCGGCAGGATCACCAGACCGATCAGGCGACGCTGCCAGAACGGGCGCTGGGGCGGCCGACTGACGCGATAGCGAAGATGAGTGGCGAACAGGGAGAACCAGGAGGCGGCGGCCAGACCCATCAGCCAGACCAGCTGCTCGTGGGGCCAAAGCTGTTGCCAGCCCACCGCAAGCAACACGGTGCCGACCACCCAGGGCCAGATCTGGCAGGGGGCTAGGCCACAGAGGCGGAACCATTCGACGGCCGCCCAGGCGAGGACGACCAGGGTGATGCCGGCGAAAATCCGCTCCGGGGTGAACAGCACGACGGCGAGTGCGACCAGGCCGGCAACGACGCCCGTGATCAGCCGCAGCGCGGTCGAGCTCACGACGCCCCCTCGCTGGACGTCCGGCCGAACCGGCGGTCACGACCCGAGAACCAGCGCACGGCCTGCTCGAAGGCAGCCTCGTCGAACCGGGGCCAGAGCACGTCGGTGAAATACAGTTCGGCGTACGCCGACTGCCACAACAGGAAGTTGCTCAGGCGCTTCTCGCCGCCAGTGCGGATGAACAGGTCGACGGGCGGCTGGCCTGCCGTGGACAGCCCCCGTTCGAATTCGTCGGCCAGCACGGCCGGATCGTCGAGGTCGATCGCTTCCCTGGCGTGGCGATCGGCCAGTCGGCGCGCGGCCTGGAGGATGTCCCACTGGCCACCGTAGCTGACGGCGATCTGCAGGTGCAGCCGACGATTGTCGGCGGTGCGTTCCTCTGCGGCGGCCATCAGCCGACGGACGGCGGGGTCCAGACGCGAAAAGTCACCGATGAATCCCAGTCGCACGCCGTTCTCGTCGAGTTCGTCGAGTTCCTTTTCCAACGCGTTGATGAACAGCTTCATCAGCGCGTCGACCTCGTCGGGCGGACGCGACCAGTTCTCGGAGGAGAAGGCGAACAGGGTGAGGATCGGGATCTCGAGCCGCATGGCGGCCCGTATGGTGGCGCGCACGGCGCGGCGGCCGCGCTGGTGTCCCATCTGGCGGGGCAGGTGCCGGGCCTTGGCCCAGCGACCGTTACCGTCCATTACGATGGCGACGTGGCGGGGGCGGCGCGCCGGATCGATCGCCGTCGCCGGTTCGTTGGTGGGCGCCCGGCTCACGACGGCCTAGACTTCCATCAGTTCTTTTTCTTTCTGCGCCACGATCCGATCCACCTCGGCCACACACTCGTCGGTGAGCTTCTGGACCATTTCCTCGCCACGACGCTCGTCGTCCTCGGAGATTTCCTTCTCCTTGAGGAAGGCCTTGAAGTCGCTGTTGGCATCGCGGCGGATGTTGCGGATGGCGATCTTGGCGTTCTCGCCTTCGTGGCGCACGACCTTGCCCAGTTCCCGGCGCCGCTCCTCGGTCAGCGGCGGCATGGGGATACGGATCACGGTGCCGGCGGAAGACGGGTTCAGTCCCAGATCGGAAGTCATGATCGCCTTCTCGATCTTGCCGACCATGTCCTTCTCCCAGGGAGTCACGCTCAGTGTGCGCGCATCCTCGGCCGACAGCTTGGCGACCTGGGAGAGCGGCACCTCGCTACCGTAGTACTCCACGTGGATATGGTCCAGGACGCTGACATGCGCCCGACCGGTGCGGATCTTGGAAAGCTCGCCCTTGAGCGCCTCGATGCTCTTGTTCATGCGCGTACGAGCGTCTTTGACCACGTCGTCAATCATTCTTCACGTTCTCCGCTGTCACCAGGGTACCGACGGACTCGCCGTTCACGGCCCGCACCAGGTTCCCCGGCTCGTTGATGTCCACCACCATCAGCGGCATCTGCTGATCGCGACACATCACGATCGCGGTGGCGTCCATCACGCCCAGCCGCTGGTCGAGCACGGCATTGTACGTCAAATGATCGTAGCGTTCCGCATCCGCATCCACCTGCGGATCCGCGCTGTAGACCCCGTCCACCTTGGTCGCCTTGATCATCAGGTCAGCGTCGATTTCGGCGGCACGCAAGCTCGCACCGGAATCGGTGGTGAAGAACGGGTTGCCCGTCCCGCCGACCAGCACGACCACCCGCCCCTTCTCAAGATGTCGCACGGCGCGACGCCGGATATAGTCCTCGCAGACGGCATGAATCGACACGGCCGACATCACGCGGACCTTCAGTCCGCGTCGCTCGAGCACGTCCTGCATCGCCAACCCGTTCATGACGGTCGCGAGCATGCCCATCTGGTCGCCCGTCACACGATCCATGCCGGCACCGGCAAGGCCTTCGCCCCGGAAGATATTGCCGCCGCCCACGACCACCGCGACCTCGACACCCCGGTCCTTGAGGGCCTGGATGTCGTCACCGAGCCGATTGATTACCGCCGGGTCGATCCCGAAAGGCCGGTCTCCCATCAGCGCCTCGCCGCTGAGTTTGAGCAGGACACGTCGATAACGGGGGGAGCCGGCAGTTTGCATATCGTTTCACCTGTGGGCTGTGTGCTTGCGATTGATTGTCGCGCCATGCCGAGCATGACGCACCAGAGAACATCCGAGCAAGCCCTCCGGCCAGGCCGCCCGACCCGATGAAGGCTTGATCGGAGATTCTGCAGTTCAAAAAAAAGCCGGGTTGGCCCCGGCTTTCCTGGAGGGCGATCAGCCCCCTTTGACCTGCGCCATCACTTCGGCGGCGAAGTCGCCTTCCTCTTTCTCGATGCCCTCGCCCACTTCCATGCGCTCGAAGCGAACCACCTTGGCGCCCTCCTTCTTGAGGAGCTGGCCGACGGTCTGGTCGGGATCCTTGACGAACGGCTGGCCGACCAGGGTGATCTCCGCGAGGAACTTGCGGATACGGCCGTCGATCATCTTCTCGACGATCTCCGGCGGCTTGCCGGATTCGGCGGCCTGGGCGCGGAAGATCTCGCGCTCCTTCTCGACGGTGGCCTCGTCGACCTGCGACTCGTCGACGCAGCTCGGCTTGGTCGCGGCCACGTGCATGGCCAGATCACGCGCCAGCTCTTCGCTGCCACCCTCGAGCTCGACCAGCACGCCGATGCGCTCGCCGTGACGGTAGGCGCCGATCACGCCGCTGGTGGACATGCGGACGAAACGACGGATCTGGATGTTCTCGCCCAGCTTGGCGACCAGCGCCTTGCGGCGATCGTCGGCCTTTTCACCGTCGACATCCAGCGCGTTGACCGCGTCCATGTCGGCCGGGTCGTCGGCGAGGATCTTCTCGGCGACGTTCTGCGCGAAACCGGCGAAGTCATCGCCCTTGGAGACGAAGTCGGTCTCGGAGTTGATCTCGACCATCGCGGCGCTCTTGCGGTCATCGCTGATCGCGATGGTGACCTGGCCTTCGGCGGCAACGCGGCCGGCCTTCTTGTCGGCCTTGGCCAGACCGCTCTTGCGCATCTGCTCGATCGCGGCCTCGATGTCGCCGTCGGTCTCGACCAGTGCCTTCTTGCACTCCATCATGCCCGAGCCGGTACGCTCGCGGAGTTCCTTGACCAGAGAGGCGGTAATTGCCATGAGCTGTCTTCTCCCGAATCTGTCTTGTACAAAAACAACGGGTCAGGCGACCCGTTGTTCAGAAAATCTGCGGCGGAGCGACCAAGACGGTCGCCCCACTCCGTGCGGCGATTACTTGGCCGCTTCTTCCTCGTCGGCCACCTCGACGAAGTCCGACTCGCTGACGCTGGCCGCACCCTTGGCGTCCAGTACGGCATCGGCAACGGCGGAGGTGTACAGCTGGATGGCGCGGATAGCGTCATCGTTACCCGGGATGACGTAGTCGACGCCCTGGGCGCTGTTGTTGGTATCGACAACGGCCACGACCGGGATGCCCAGCTTCTTGGCTTCCTTGATGGCGATGTCTTCGTGACCGACGTCGATGACGAACAGGGCGTCCGGGAGACGCTCCATGTCCTGGATACCGCCGATCGAACGCTCGAGCTTGGCGCGCTCGCGAGTGGTCTCGAGGGCTTCCTTCTTGACCAGCTTCGCCAGGCTGCCGTCTTCTTCCATCTGCTTGAGCGCCTTGAGGCGGCGGATGGAGGCGCGAACGGTGCGGAAGTTGGTCATCATGCCGCCGAGCCAGCGGTGATTGACGTACGGCATGCCGCAGCGCTTGGCTTCCTGCTCGACCAGGTCACGGGCCGAGCGCTTGGTGCCGACGAACATGATCTTGCCGCCGTTACCTGCCAGCTTGCCGACGTAGTTCAAGGCGTCCTCGAACATCGGCAGCGTCTTTTCCAGGTTGATGATGTGGATCCGGTTGCGCTGACCGAAGATGTAGGGCGCCATGCCCGGGTTCCAGTATCGAGTCTGGTGACCGAAGTGGACACCGGCCTCGATCATCTGACGCATGGAGATTTTAGCCATCTGAATAACTACCTGTTTTGATTGGGTTAGGCCTCCGCCCGATCTGACAGCGCAACCCCCGGCTCAACCGGCGGGCACCCCGCGCTGCCATCGCGATGGACGTGTGGAATTTCCGGCCGCCCGCTTTCAAAAGCGGCGGTCCGGCGCGCGAATTATACGGCAACTTCCGCCTGCAGGGAATCCCGGAACGACGTTACTGCCCAGAATGCCCTGTTTACTCGGCAGCGTGTGCCCGAACCGCAGCCGCCAGCTCCTGGGCAACCGACCGCACCTCGTCGGTCGATTCACCCTCGACCATCACGCGAATCAGCGGCTCGGTACCCGAGGGTCGCAACAGCACACGACCCCGACCCGCAAGCCGGGATTCGGCGGCGTCGACCGCGCTGGCGATGACCGGATCCTCCAGCGAGAGCGGCCGGTCGATGCGCACGTTGATAAGCTCCTGTGGGAGTACGTCCATCGGCTCGAGCAACTCGCCAAGGGACTTGCCTTGGCGCGCCATCTCCGCAAGCACCTGCAACGCGGCGATGATGCCGTCCCCGGTACTGTGCCGGTCGAGGCACAGCAGGTGACCGGAGGACTCGCCCCCCAGCAGCCACTGCTCGCGCTTGAGGGCCTCGTGGACGTAGCGATCGCCCACCTTGGCGCGCAGGAACGGGCATCCGAGTGCCTTGACCGCGCGCTCCAGGCCGAGATTGCTCATCTGCGTGCCGACGACGCCACCGGCATAGCCCTGCTGGACCCGCCCGGCGGCAATGACGTACAGCAACTCGTCGCCGTCGCGCACGTTGCCCTCGGCATCCACCATCACCACGCGATCGCCGTCACCGTCGAAGGCGACACCCAAGTCGGCATTCGATGCCAGAACCGCGGAGCGAACAGCCTCGGGATGGGTCGAACCCACTCCCTCGTTGATATTGAAGCCGTCGGGAGCGGCGCCGATCACCTCGACCTCCGCACCCAGTTCGGCGAACACCCGCGGGGCAACCTGGTAGGTGGCGCCGTGGGCGCAGTCGACCACGATGCGCAGCCCCGAAAGCATCATCCCGCTGGGAACCGTGCTCTTGCAGAACTCGATGTAACGCCCTGGTGCGTCCTCGATGCGATCGGCCTTGCCCAGCCTGCGGTTGTCGATCACCTCGAGCGGCTGGTCGAGCATCGACTGGATCGTGTCCTCGACCGCGTCGGGTAGTTTCTCGCCGTGCGAGGAGAAGAACTTCACCCCGTTGTCGGCATAGGGGTTATGCGAGGCGCTGATCACCACTCCGGCCGAGGCACGAAGGGTACGCGTCAGGTAGGCGATCGCGGGGGTCGGCATCGGCCCGAGCAGCCGAACGTCCACGCCCGCCGCGGCGAAACCCGCCTCCAGCGCGGACTCGAACATGTAACCCGACACGCGGGTGTCCTTGCCGATCAGCACGCGTCGACGGCCATGGTCGCCCAGCACCTTGCCGGCTGCCCAGCCTAGCTTGAGGACGAATTCGGGAGTCATGGGCCACTGCCCCACCGCACCCCGCACTCCATCGGTTCCGAATACTCTGGTCACGTCTACGCCTCTTTCTCGACCGCTACTGGCCATGCTGTCTGCCGGCGCGATTGCCGGAAAACAAGAACGCCGGCTCGCGGGCCGGCGTCGTTCATCGTATCTGTTCACCGACCGCCGCGGACCGGCGGCCGGCACCCCGGAAAGGGGATATCACATGGCCGGCGCGCCTTCCGGCTCGTCGGCTGTATCGATGTCTTCCTCGCCGATGACGGCAATGTACGCCGCCAGGTTGTTGATGTCCGCATCAGACAGGTGGGTGGCCTGCGGGATCATCGCGTAGGAGTACTGACCCATCTCGGTGCCCTTGCGGTAAACCTTCAGCAGGGATGCCGCCTGGGAGGCCGCCATGCCCTTGAGCTTGGGCGCGTTCATCAGGTGACCGCCCTCGCCCTGCTCGCCGTGGCAGATGGCACAGGATGAGTACAGGGCCTGGCCGCGCACCATGTCCGCCTGGGCCAGCTCGCCACTGTCAGCCGCCTCGGCCGCGGCTTGATCGGCACCGTCGTCGCCAGAGGCGTCGCCGCCACCGAATTCCTGGGCGATGTAGGCGGCCAGATTAGCGATGTCGCCATCCGACAGGCCGGAGGCGTTCGGCGCCATGGTGCCGTAGCGGTCACCCAGACCGACGCTTTTCAGGTAGTCCTGATCACCGTCGCGGTAGGCGGCCAGCTTCTTGGCGGTCTCTTCCTCGCCCAGGCCGGTCATCTTCGGGAAGGCCCCGCCCTGACCACCACCGTCGGCACCGTGGCAAGCGGCGCAGGTAGCGTATTTTTCCTTGCCCGCAGCCGGATCACCGGCGGCATGGCCCATCAACGGGGCGGCAAGCGCTCCACTGGCGGCAAGGGCGATGAGTGAACGACGCATCTGTTTCATGATTTCTACTCTCAACTGTTGCGCCGCGGCATACCCCTGATGGCCGTACCCCGGTGTGCTGGACACAACCAGGAGGGAAAGGCGGCCGGGCGGCCCTGCGGCGATTTACAAGTCAACCAAATGAACCCCGCGGGGAAAGTATCAGAAAACCCTAATTCGATCCAAGATAAACGCGCTTATGCAGGAAAAGGCAATTTTCTCGTAGCCCGAGCCTCAACCGGTGCGGCCCGACGCGCGTGTCGCCTGCCATACGGCAATCGCATCGCGGGTGGCCCCGACATCATGGACCCGCAGGACACGCGCGCCACGCTCGGCGGCCAGCAGCGCCGCCGCCGCACTTCCCGTGATTCGGCGCTCGACCGGCTGCCCGGTGGCGTCCCCGATCATGCGCTTGCGAGACATCCCCACCAGTAGCGGGACCCCGAGACGATCGAACTCGCCGAGGCGGCGCAGGAGCGTGAAATTCTGCTCGGTGGTCTTGGCGAAGCCGAAACCCGGATCGGCCAGCACCCGGTCACTGCCCAGCCCGGCGCGCTGGAGCCGGGCGATGCGTTCGGCGAGAAAATCGACCACCTCCTTCACCACGTCATCATAGTCCGTCCGGGCTGCCATCGTGCTCGGCTCGCCCCGCATGTGCATGACGCATACCGAGGCGCCCGACCCGACCGCGGCCTCGATCGCGCCCGGCCGGCTGAGCGCACGGACGTCGTTGATCAGGCAGGCCCCGGCCTCGGTCGCCCGGGTCATCACGGCCGGCGTACTGGTATCGACGGACACGGGGCAATCGAGATGACGTCCGATCGCCTCGATGACGGGAATGACACGCGCCAGTTCCTCGTCCTCCGACACCGGCTGGGCCCCGGGACGCGTGGATTCGCCGCCAACGTCGATCAGGTCCGCGCCGGCTTCCAGCATGGCCTCGGCGGCCGCCAACGCGCTGTCCACGGTGTTCCAGCGACCGCCATCCGAAAACGAGTCCGGCGTGGCGTTGAGGATGCCCATGATCAGCGGGCGGTCGACCCGCCAGTCAGGACATGGCGCGCCGGGGTGGCTCATCCGCCCCTCGGCCCACCACCTACCGGGCTGCCATCGGGGGCGCGGTTGCCGTCCTCGCGGTCGTCCCGACCATCAGGACCACCACCTTCACCGCGATCGCCCCCTTCGGCGTCATCGCTCTGATCCGGCTCGATCTGGGCACCCTCGTCGGAGTCCGTCACCGCACCGGAACCCGGCGGCTGCTCGTCGGACTGCGACTTGTCGCTGTCCCAGTCGGCCGGCTCGCGTACCGGACGACGCTCCATCAGGTCGTCGATCTGACCGGAGTCGATGGTCTCGTACTTCATCAGCGCCTCGGCCATCGCATGCAGGATATCCATGTTATCCACCAGGATCTGGTGGCAGCGCTGGTAGTTGCGATCGATGACCTGCTTGATCTCGACGTCGATGACCTCCTTGGTCTCGTCGGAGAAGTGGCCGCCGGAGGCCTGCCGGCCCATGAACGGGTCGCCGTCATCCTCCGAGTAGTAGAGTGTGCCGAGCTTCTCGGACATGCCCCACTTGGTGACCATGTTGCGCGCAAGCTCCGTGGCCCGCTCGATGTCGTTGGAGGCACCGGTAGTCACCGCCTCGTCGCCGAAGATCAGCTCTTCGGCGATCCGGCCGCCGAACAGGCTGGAGATGTTCGACTCGAGCTTGCGCTTGGAATAGCTGTAGCGATCCTGGTCGGGCAGGAACATGGTGATGCCCAATGCCCGACCGCGCGGGATGATCGAAACCTTGTAGACCGGGTCGTGCTCGGGCACCAGGCGACCGACGATTGCGTGACCGGCCTCGTGGTAGGCGGTCAGCTTCTTCTCGTCTTCGCTCATCACCATGGACTTCCTCTCCGCGCCCATGATGATCTTGTCCTTGGCTCGCTCGAGATCCGCCATCGTGACCTCGGGCTTGTTGGCCCGGGCCGCGAACAGCGCCGCCTCGTTGACAACGTTCGCCAAGTCCGCCCCGGAGAAGCCGGGCGTGCCACGGGCGATCAGCGACGGCTCGACGTCCTTGGCCGCCGGAACCTTGCGCAGGTGGACGTTGAGGATCTGTTCGCGACCACGGACGTCCGGCAGGCCGACGACCACCTGGCGGTCGAAGCGGCCCGGGCGCAGCAGTGCCTTGTCGAGCACGTCGGCGCGGTTGGTCGCGGCGATCACGATGACGCCCTCGTTGCCTTCGAAGCCGTCCATCTCGACCAGCAGCTGGTTGAGGGTCTGCTCGCGCTCGTCGTGACCACCGCCCATGCCGGCGCCACGGGTACGACCGACCGCGTCGATCTCGTCGATGAAGATGATGCAGGGGGCGTGCTTCTTCGCCTGTTCGAACATGTCACGAACACGCGAGGCACCCACGCCGACGAACATCTCGACGAAGTCGGAACCGGAAATGGAGAAGAACGGCACCTTGGCCTCGCCGGCGACGGCCTTGGCCAACAGGGTCTTGCCGGTACCCGGCGGGCCGACCATCAGCACGCCGCGCGGGATGTTGCCGCCCAGGCGCTGGAACTTGCCCGGGTCCTTGAGGAAGTCGACCAGCTCGACCACCTCTTCCTTGGCTTCGTCGGCACCGGCCACATCGTTGAACGTGACCTTGACCTGGTCCTCGCTCATCAGCTTGGCCTTGGACTTGCCGAAGCTCATCGCGCCACGGCCGCCACCGCCCTGCATCTGCCGCATGAAGAAGATCCAGATCGCGATCAGCAGGATGAACGGGAACCACTGGATGAAGATCGTCATCAACAGCGACGGCCTCTCCGGCGCCTTGGCGTTGATCTTCACGTTATTGTCGAGCAGATCGCCGACCAGGGCGCGGTTGTCCGTCTCCGGGCTATAGGTCTCGAAGCGGCTGCCCGCGCCGGTCACGCCCTTGATGGTCTGCCCCTCCATGGTGACCGACTCGATGTTGCCGCGCTTCACATCCTCGATGAAATCCGAGTACGGCATCGCCGTGGCGGTGGTCGCGCGCTGATCGAAGCTGTTGAACACCGTCATCAGCACGACGGCGATCACTACCCAGATCAGGATGTTCTTGGTCAAGTCGTTCAAGGCAACACCTCTGCCAGCAGTCATCGCAACAATGGCCGGCACACGACGATCCGTGTCCGGCCAGCGATGACGTAATCATTTATTCGGATACCTTATATCAGGCGCTTTCCGGTTGCCACCAGATATACCTCGCGCGAGCGCGGTCGCGATGCCTTCGGCTTGCGGACCACCACCCGGTCGAACCGCTGGCGGACCTCCCGGACATACTCGTCGAACCCCTCGCCCTGGAAGAGCTTGGTGACGAAGGCCCCCTTCTCCCTGAGCATCCGATCACAGAAGTCCAGCGCGAGTTCCGCCAGATACATCGATCGGGGGATATCCACCGAGTCCAGACCACTCATGTTGGGGGCCATGTCGGAAAGGACAAGGTCGACCTCGGCATCGCCGAGCGCGGCCTCGAGTTCCTCGAGCACCGCATCCTCGGTGAAATCGCCCTGCAGCACGGTGGTATGGGCAAAGTGATCCATCGGCAGGAGGTCGAGGGCAAACACGTGACCCTTCGAGCCGACGACCTGGGCGGCGTACTGCGTCCAGCCGCCGGGCGCCGCGCCGAGGTCGACCACCGTCATGCCGGGGCGGAGGAAACGGTCGCGCTCGTTGAGCTCGATCAGCTTGTAGACGGCACGCGAACGCCAGCCCTCGCGCTGGGCCTTCTGCACGAACTCGTCGCGGAAATGTTCGGCAAGCCAACGCTTGCTACTGACCGAACGCGCCATGATCGTCTCCAGACAGCACACACGAAAGAAACCGGGGGCCGGGGATTATCCCCGATTGCCCCCGGCCGCCCAAATCGCCGTCGTCGAAGCGCGACGGCGCGCCCGTCGCTCAGTGCATGTGACCGTGACCGCCCATCGCCTTATCGCGCGGGGTGACCGGCGCCTCGACGGTGATCCGGTCGCCGTCGCCCAGGCCGAGCTCGATCGCGACCACCTCGCCCTCGTCGAGCGAGCGCTCCGGACCGATCAGCATCACGTGGTAACCGCCCGGAGCCAGCAGCACGGTCTCGCCAGCCGGCACGGTGATGCGCTCCTGCTCGATCATCCGGTGCATGCCGTCCTCGTTGACCGACAGGTGCAGTTCCACCTTCTTGAAACCGTCAGCGTCGGCCGAGACCACGTCGATGGCCTCATCACCGGGGTTGTGCAGCTTCATGAAGGCCGCCGTGGCGTGCGCCCCCGGCGGAGCCAGCGCCACCCAGGGGCTCTGCACATCCAGCTCGGCCGCCTGAGCCGCGCCAGCACTCGCCAGCAGGGCAGCTCCCAGCAGCAGTCCCGTGAATCGACCAACTGCGAATTGTGTCATCTTCATCATTCATCCACCTCTGCCATGAAATCCTCGAGCACGTCCACGATTGCCCCGGTGTCGTGCGGCCCCGGCAGGAGCGCCAGCATCCGCCCGTTCGGACCGATCAGGCGGAAACTGGTGTCGTGGTCGACGTTATACCCGATCTCGCCTTCTTCGTGCGGCTCGATACGGTAGCCAGCCTTGACGGCCGAAGTGACCGCGTCGATCGCCTCGCGCGACCCGGTCACCGGCACGAATTCCTCCGAGTAGAACGCCGTGTATTTCGCCAGGTGAGCCGGGGTGTCCCGCTCCGGATCAACGGAAAGAAACACCACCTGCCAGTCGAGACCCGGCAGTCGCTCTTGGAGCGACGGCAGGATCCGCGAAAGCTGCCCCAGCTCGGTAGGACAGACGTCCGGGCAGTAACTGTAGCCGACGTAGAACAGCGTCCAGCGCTCCTCGAAGAGCTCGTCGGTCGACACGGCTCCGTCCGCGGATTCCAGGTCCGCTTGCGGCATGGGGATGGGCCGCTCGGGCGTACGCAGCACCAGCGGGTCGGGCGTCTCGTAACCGGATAGCCAGCCGTCCGCGTCACCGGGCTGGCAGCCCGGGAGCAGCGGCAGGGCGAACAGGGAGAAAAGCAGGATGCGGAATCTGCGCATGGGTCGACATGCTCCGGATTGGCCGGCAGGGATGTAGCCGTTAAACTGCCTTGCAACTCCCGCCGCTGCAATGTGTGATTTCACACATCCACGCACACACAGATCGCCAGACCATCGAGGAAGCCAGACCGACATGACCCTTACCGCCCGGCAGAGACAGTATCTTCGCTCCCAGGCCCACCATCTCAAGCCTGTGGTCCTGCTCGGCCAGCACGGGCTCACCGACGCGGTCCTCGCCGAGATCGACCAGGCCCTGGAGATCCATGAGCTGATCAAGGTGCGCATCCCCGGCGTGGATCGGGAGGAGAAGCGGGAGATCACCGAGGCGATCACCGCGGCCACCGGGGCGACTCTCGTACAGACCGTGGGACACGTCGCCGTCCTGTTCCGCCCACACGAGAAGAACTCCGAGTATCCCCTGCCCCGCGCCAAGGGACAATGATCCCGCTGCTCGGACCCGACCCGGG
This sequence comes from Guyparkeria sp., assembly GCF_041687595.1. Taxonomy (NCBI): domain Bacteria; kingdom Pseudomonadati; phylum Pseudomonadota; class Gammaproteobacteria; order Chromatiales; family Thioalkalibacteraceae; genus Guyparkeria; species Guyparkeria sp. The sequence goes on from NZ_JAWLBP010000003.1 coordinate 34,170, forward strand.
CAGTTTCCCGCCCGCAACATGGGCACTGAACGAGCCCAACGGCCTGCTGGCCGCGGGCGGCGACCTGTCAGTGGAGCGACTGCTGGCCGCCTACTGCCGGGGCATCTTCCCCTGGTTCAGCCGGGGCGACCCGATACTGTGGTGGAGTCCCGACCCCCGCACACTATTCGCACCCGAGCGCTTCCATGTCTCCCGAAGCCTCGCCAAGTGGCGCCGGCAAGAGCGTTACCGGGTGACGGCAGACACCGCCTTCGCCGCGGTGGTCGACGGCTGCGCCGCACCGCGGGGCGACGATCCGGAGACCTGGATCGTGCCCGAGATGCGCGCCGCCTTCGTCGCGCTACACGAGGCCGGGCATGCCCGCTCCGTGGAAGTCTGGGAGGGAACGCGGCTGGTGGGCGGACTCTTCGGCACGCAGATCGGGCGGGCCGCCTTCGGCGAGTCCATGTTCAGCCACGCGCCCAACGCCTCCAAGTTCGCACTGGCCGCCATCCTGGTCGACGGCATCTGGGGGAGGATCGACTTCCTCGACACGCAGTTCAGCACCGCCCACCTGCTTAGCCTGGGTGCCGAGGAAGTGCCACGCGACGAATTCCGGCGACGACTCGATGCCGCCACGGCCGACACGGGAATCTGTGATAAAACCTCCTGAAGGAATGGAGCCCTAGTCGCTGGAGGGCGCAAGGCTCCCGAGACCACACTGACAAGGAAAGAGAATCCGCCGTGCAAGCCGACACTACGGGCATCCTGCTGACCCTCCTCCTGATCTCCGTGGTGGCCGTGGTGGCGCTTCGCCGGATCAACCTGCCGGCCATTCTCGGCTACCTCGCCGTGGGCGTGCTCGCCGGGCCCCACGCCCTGGGGTTGGTCAAAGACATTCACGACATTCACCTGATCGCCGAATTCGGCGTGGTCTTCCTGCTGTTCATGCTGGGCCTGGAGTTCTCTCTCCCCAGGCTGGTGGCCATGCGCCGGGCCGTTGTGGGCATGGGCGGCGCGCAGGTGCTGCTCACCGCGATCATCACCGGCAGCGCGGCGCTGATGATGGGGTTCTCGCCGGCGGCGGCCTTCACGCTCGCCGGGGTGATGACCGTCTCGTCCACCGCGATCGTCATCCGCCAGCTGGGCGAGCAACTCGAGATCAACTCGCGGCACGGCAACAATGCCGTCGGCATCCTGCTCTTCCAGGATCTGGCGGTCATCCCCTTCCTGATCATCATCCCGGTCCTCGGGGTACAGGGGGCGGCCGACGGTGCCGGCAACCTGACGCTCGAGATCACCCTGACGCTGGCGGCCGGCGTGCTCGCCGCGATCCTCCTGTTCTTCGGCGGGCGCTGGGTGCTGCGCCCGCTGTTCCGCGAGATTGCCAAGTCCCGCTCGGCGGAACTGTTCACGCTCGCGGTCCTGCTGACCGTGCTGGGCGCCGGCTGGCTGACCAACACCGCCGGCCTTTCCTGGGAACTGGGCGCGTTCCTCGCCGGCATCGCGCTCTCCGAGACGCAATACAAGCACCAGATCGAGGCCGACATCCGGCCCTTCCGCGACGTGCTGCTGGGCCTGTTCTTCATCACGATCGGCATGATGCTCAACGTGGGCGGTCTGGCGGAGATATTCCACTGGGTGCTGATATTCCTGGCGATCCTGATCCTGGCCAAGACCCTGATCATCTTCCTGATCGGGCGTGCCATGGGCGAGGCGCCGGGCGTGGCGCTGCGCACCGGGCTGGTGCTGGCCCAGGGCGGCGAGTTCGGCTTCGCCATGCTCTCGATCGCCAACCCCGACCTGATGAGTTCCAGCGAGCGTCAGATCGTGCTCGCCACGGTGATCTTCTCGATGGTGCTCACCCCGATCCTGGTCAAGTACAACGGCCTGCTCGCCAAGCGTCTGGTACCCGGGTACGCCCGCGGACGACGCGAGCACGCCGTCGAGATACGCCAGGACACCAGCGACCTGACCAATCACGTCGTCGTCTGCGGCTTCGGCCGGGTCGGGCAGAACGTCGCCCGCCTGCTGGGCAGCGAGGGCATCGACTACACCGCGATCGAGGTGGATCCGGATATCGTCCATCAGGCCAACGAGGCCGGACTGCGTGTCTACTTCGGTAACTCCACTCATCTGGACATCCTGCAGTCGGCCGGTCTCGATCGCGCCCGGGCACTGGTGCTGACGCATCTCGACGACGCCTCGACCATCAAGACCATCGAGATCGTGCGCGGGGTCAACCGGGACATCCCGATCATCGTTCGCACCCGCACCGACGAGTTCCTCGACCGGATCCACGAAGCCGGCGCCACCGAGGTGGTCGCCAGCGTCTACGAGATGAGTCTCGCCCTGGGGGGGCACGTGCTGCGCACGCTCCGGGTGCCGGGCACCAAGATCCTTCGCCAGATCGAGGAGATCCGCAGCGAGGACTACGCCCCCCTGCGACACACCTTCCACGGTGACCGGGCCCGCGACGAAAACGACTTCGCACCGCTCGCACCCCGCACCCTCAAGAACGTCACGCTGGTGCCTGGCGCGAAATCCGTCGGTCGGCGGCTGGGAGACGTGCTACCTCGGGACGGCTCGGTGGTTGTCGACGCCCTCAACCGCCACGGAATACGGGGAGAGAGCCCCAACGCGGACATGATGCTGCAGGAAGACGACGTGCTCACCCTCTATGGCGCACCCGAGGCCCTCGACGCGGCCGAGGAGCAGCTGCTGGCCGGGCGTCCGGGCTGAAGGAGCTTCGTCGACGGGTCGCCCCGTGCACCGACGTCGCAAATGGGCCACAATCTCCGCCTTTCACGCGCCGACGGCGCGGATGCCAGCCTGCATGTAATTCCGGCAAATACCTGTCATGAGCGACTCGAAGACCCTCCCTGCCCAACCAAAGAACGCCGGTGATCCGATCTACCTGCGGGCGCATACCGACCTGGGCCGCGCCCTGGCGGTGCGCCTGGCGGGGGAAACGGCGCCGCGCCCGCTGCTGGCCGTCCTCCCGGACAGCCGCCACGTCAATGACGCGCGCGCAGCGCTGGCCTTTCTCGGCATCGAGGCTTCGGTTTTCCCCGACTGGGAGGTGCTGCCCTACGACCGCTTCTCGCCCCACCAGGACCTGATCTCCGACCGGCTCTCCCGGCTGTGGCGCCTGCCCCGGGAGTCCTCGGGCCTGACCCTGATCGCCGCACCGACACTGTTGCAGCGCCTGCCGCCACCGGAGTTCGTCGCCGGTCAGGGCATGGTGCTGGAAGTGGGCCAGACGCTCGACCGGGAGGCCTACCGCCAGCAGCTCGAGGCAGCCGGCTACAGCCTGGTCTCCCAGGTTCAGCAGCACGGCGAGTACGCCCTGCGCGGCGGACTGATCGACGTCTTCCCGATGGGGGCCGAGGAACCGGTGCGCATCGACCTGTTCGACGACGAGATCGAGACCCTGCGCCATTTCGATCCCGAGTCGCAGCGCTCCACCGAGACGGTGACCGAGATCACCCTGCTACCGGCCCGCGAATATCCGCTGACCGACAAGGGCATCCGCACCTTCCGCCAGAACTGGCGCAACACCTTTTCCGGTGACCCCACCCGTTCCCCGATCTACCGCCAGGTGTCCGAGGGCCTGGTGCCGGCGGGCATCGAGAGCTACCTGCCGCTGTTCTTCGAGCAGACCGCCTCACTGTTCGAATACCTGCCGAAGGATGCCCGGCTGATTCTGTTCGACGCCGTTCCCGAGGCCATCGAGCGGTTCGTCACGGAGACCGCCGACCGCTTCGCCCAGCGCTCGGGCGACGTCGACCACCCCATCCTGCGTCCCGAGGCGCTCTACCAGACACCCGAGGAATTCGAGGGGCAGGTCCGCAACCGACCTCGCTGGCAACTGGTCGCCGGTGAAGACGATCACTTTCCCCAGGCCGCCGACCTGGGCGACCGTGCCCTGCCCGACCTCACGGCCGGCAGCGCCACGCAGAGCGCGGTGATCGAGCGTCTGTCCAGCTTCGTGCGCGAATTCGAGGGCCGCGCACTGCTGGTCGCCGAGAGCAGCGGGCGCAGACAGGCACTGCTCGAGCAGGCTACCGCCGCCGGACTGGATGCCCGCGCGGTCGATGGCTGGCAGCAGGGAGGTCGCGGAGAGGAAGGTCATCTGGACGTGGCAGTCGCCGAGCTGGAGCACGGCGCGATACTGCCCGCCGACACCGGGGCGGTCGCCGTCATCAGCGAGATCGACCTGTTCGCCGAACGGGTAGCCCAACGCCGGGCGAAGGCGCGCCGCGGGCGCGATGCCGACGCGATCATCCAGAACCTCGACGACCTGGCCATCGGCGCGCCGGTGGTCCACGAGGATCACGGCGTGGGTCGTTTCCAGGGGCTGGTCACCCTGGAGATGAACGGCCAGCCGCAGGAATACCTGCTGCTCACCTACGCCGACGACGACCGGCTTTACGTGCCGGTTTCGGGCCTCGAGCGCATCTCGCGCTACACCGGCGGCTCCGAGGAGTCGGCCCCGCTGCACCGGCTGGGGTCCGACCAGTGGGAGAAGGCGAGAAAGCGGGCGGCCAGACAGGTCCACGATGTCGCCGCCGAGCTGCTGGACATCCACGCCCGTCGCGCCAGCCGCAAGGGCACCTCGATGCGTACCGAGGAGGACGACTATCGCCAGTTCGCCGAGGAATTCGCCTTCGAACCCACCGACGATCAGCAGCTGGCCATCGAGCAGGTCCTGAGCGACATGGCCTCGTCCCAGCCGATGGACCGCGTGGTCTGCGGCGACGTGGGCTTCGGCAAGACGGAAGTGGCCATGCGGGCGGCCTTCGTCGCGGTGCAGAACGGCGCCCAAGTGGCCGTACTGGTGCCCACCACCCTGCTCGCCGAGCAGCACATGCGCAACTTCCGCGACCGCTTCGCCAACTGGCCGGTGACCATCGAGAGCCTCTCGCGCCTGTCGGGAGGGAAGAAGACCGGCGAGCTGCGCGAGCGGATCAAGGCCGGCCAGGTCGACATCGTCATCGGCACGCACAAGCTCCTGCGTGACTCGCCCGAGTTCGCCAACCTGGGCCTGGTGATCATCGACGAGGAACAGCGCTTCGGCGTGCGCGACAAGGAACGACTCAAGGCACTGCGTGCCGAGGTCGACATGCTCACGCTCACCGCGACGCCCATCCCGCGCACGCTGAACATGGCGCTCTCGGGCATCCGCGATCTGTCGATCATCGCCACTCCGCCGCGCGAGCGGCTGGCGGTCAAGACGGTGATCCTGCGTTGGGATGAGGTGCAGATCCGCGAGGCGATCCAGCGTGAACTCAAGCGCGGCGGCCAGGTGTACTTCCTGCACAACGAGGTGCGCACCATCGAGCGCATGGCCCGGCTGGTGGAGGAGATCGTGCCCGAGGCGCGGGTGAACATCGCACACGGCCAGATGGGCGAGCGGGCGCTCGAGCAAGTCATGTCCGACTTCTACCACCAGCGCTTCAACGTGCTGGTATCGACCACGATCATCGAGTCCGGCATCGACATCCCGACGGCAAACACCATCCTGATCCACCGGGCCGACAAGTTCGGCCTTGCCCAGCTCCACCAGCTACGCGGGCGGGTGGGCCGTTCGCACCACCGCGCCTACGCCTACCTGATCACCCCGGAACCGGGCCAACTGACCCCGGATGCGGAAAAGCGCCTCGAGGCGATCGCCGCACTGGAAGATCTGGGAGTCGGCTTCACGCTGTCCACCCACGATCTTGAGATCCGCGGGGCGGGCGAACTGCTTGGATCGGGACAATCCGGCCAGATGCACGAAGTCGGCTACCGCTACTACATGCAGCTGCTTGACCGCGCGGTGGCCGCGATTCGCGAAGGGCGAGAGCCGGCGCTCGAGGCGCCGATGGAAAGCGTCACCACCGAGGTGGACCTGGGTGAACCCGCCCTCATCCCCGAGGACTACGTGGCCGACGTGCACACCCGACTGACGCTCTACAAGCGCCTGTCGACCGCCGTGGACAACGACGCCCTGAACGAGCTGAAGGTGGAGCTCATCGACCGGTTCGGCCTGCTGCCCGACCCCGTCACCGCCCTGATCGAGACCCACCGCCTCCGCATCCGCGCCCGCGACCTCGGCATTCGGAAGCTCGAGCTGACCGCCAGGGGCGGACGTCTGGTATTCGGCGAGAACGCCCGCGTCGACCCCGGCAAGCTGGTGGCCGCCGTCCAGGCCGATCCGCAGACCTATCGCCTCTCGGCCGACACCCTGCGATTCACCCGGGAGATGCCCAGCCTCGAGGAGCGGCTGGACACCATCCGGGCGCTGCTCGACGACGTGGCACTGCCCCGGAAAGAGACCGAGAAAGCGAAATGAGCCACCACGCCACTCCATCCGCCGAGCAGCGCCAGCCCGCGGAGACCGCTCCGCTGTGGCGCCGGGCCGCCGCCCTGTTCTACGACCTGCTGTTCGTGATCGCGCTGGTGATCCTGGCCACCTTTCTCGCCCTGGCCGTCACGCGCGGCGAGCCGGTCCCGCCGGACGGCCCCGGCCAGTGGCTGTACCGAGCCTGGCTCATGGCCTGGATCGCCGGCTATTTCGTCTTCTTCTGGTGCCGGTTCGGCCAGACTCCCGGCATGAAGGTCTGGCGCCTGCTGCTGTTGCGGCAGCCCGGACCCTGTGCCGGCCCGGCGTTCCTGCGCTTTCTCTTCGGCGTGCTCAGCCTGTGTCTGGCCGGTCTGCCCTTCCTCCTCGCGATCACCGACGCGAAGCGGCAGACCTGGGTCGACCGCCGGCTGGACATGCGGGTGGTCCGGCTGTTGCCCACGCGACGGTAACCGCAGCGGTATTTCAGACGCACACAAGAAAGCCCCGGGGGGAGAGAAACCCCGGGGCTTTCCCGTAGCGCCTTGCGAGTATCGGACGACCGGGGCGCCCCCCGGTCGCGGGCGGGTTCAGTCCGCCTGATGACGCAGGAACGACGGGATGTCGATGGTGTCGAGATTGATCGCCGTGTTGCCGCGGTGGGCCGTGCCGGCGTAGCCCTGCTGGGGCTCGGCCTCTTCCGGCTCGGCGGCCGGCTCCTCGCGACGGGCGTTGTCGATCACGACCCTGGGCTTGCTCTTTTCGCCACCGATCACGTCCTTGTTGCGCGACAGGCCGGTCGCCACCAGGGTGACCCGCAGTTGACCGTCGAGCTCGTCGTCGACCGCCGTGCCCACCTTGACCACGGCCTCGTCACCGGCCAGCGACTGGACCATCTCGCCGATCTCCATGAACTCGCCGATGGACAGGTCACCACCGGAGGTGACGTTCACCAGGATACCCTCGGCACCGGTGAGGTTGATGTCGTCCAGAAGCGGGCTGTGGATGGCCGCTTCGGCTGCCTCGGCGGCACGATTGTCGCCGGTGCCGATGCCGGTGCCCATCATGGCCGTGCCCTTCTCGGTCATGATCGCGCGGACGTCGGCGAAATCGAGGTTGATCTCACCCGGACGCGTAATCAGCTCGGAGATACCGGCCACGGCGGTGAACAGCACCTCGTTGGCGGCGGCAAAGGCGTCCCGCAGGGCCGCCTGCTTGCCCATCACCGCGGTGAGCTGGTCGTTGGGGATGACGATCAGTGAGTCGACGTTGTCCTCGAGCTCCTGGATGCCTTCCATGGCCACCGCGGTGCGCTTCCTGCCCTCGAAGGAAAACGGCCGGGTGACCACGGCGACGGTGAGAATGTTCATGTCGCGGGCGATCTGCGCGATCACCGGGGCCGCACCGGTACCGGTGCCACCGCCCATGCCCGTGGTGATGAACAGCATGTTGGCGTCACTGATCGCTTCCTGGATCTGCTCGCGATCCTCGAGCGCGGCCTGACGGCCCAGTTCCGGGTCGGCGCCGGCGCCCAGCCCCTTGGTGATATTCGCGCCAATCTGCAGCTGCGAGGGCGCATTGCTCTTCACCAGCGCCTGCGCATCGGTGTTGGCACTGATGTACTCGATCCCCTCGATGTGCTGCTGGACCATATGGGCGACCGCGTTGCCGCCGCCCCCGCCGACGCCGATTACCTTGATCTTGGCGCTCTCGGTCTGCATCTCTGCCATCTTCCAGTTGCTCATGATGTCATCTCCTTCTCTCGCCTGGCGTTCTTGAAAATCAGAAGTGATCGCGGAACCAGCCCTTGAGCCGTTCCAGGACATTTCCATGCATCGTTTCCGATCCATGGGCCGTGTTTTCCCTGGCCTGTTGCAGGCCGTGCAGCATCAAGCCGATACCGGCGGCGTTCGCCGGGTCCGTTAGGGCGTCCAGATTGCCCACCACGCCCTGGGGGATTCCCAGGCGGGCAGGCATCTGCAGAAAATCTTCGGCCAACTCGACGAAACCGGGCATCTGGGCGGTTCCCCCGGTGATCACCACCCCGGCGTTGACCATGTTCAGGTAGCCCGACTGGCGGATCTCCTCCTGCAGGTAGGAGAGCAGTTCCTCCACCCGGGGGCGGACGATGCGCATCATCGTCTCCTGCGGGATGCGCCGTGGCGGGCGCCCCGACACGCCCGGCACCTCGATGGCCCGGGAGGCCTCGCGCTCGTCGAGCGGACCGAGGTTGGCGTGATTGATCTTGATCTTCTCGGCCTCGGCCGGCGGGGTGGTCAGGCCGTAGGAGAGGTCGTTGGTGATCTGTTCGCCCGCGATCGGCAGCACGGCCGCGTAACGCAGCGCACCGCCGGTATAGATGGCGACGTCCGTGGTGCCGCCACCGATGTCGATCAGCACCACGCCCAGTTCACGCTCGTCGTCGTTGAGCACTGCGCGCCCGGCGGCAATCGGCTCGAGAACCGTGCCCTCGACATGCACGTCACAACGCTCGACGCACTTGATCACGTTCTGCACGTTATTCGCCGCCGAGGTGACGATATGGACGTTGGCCTCCAGCCGGTGCCCGCTCATGCCCTGAGGCTTTCGGATCCCGTCCTGGCCGTCGATGCGAAACTCCTGTGCCTCGCAATGCAGGATCTGCTGGCCGTCCGGGATCTTGACCGCTCGGGCCGACTGGATCACCTGGCTGACGTCGGCGTCGGTGATCTCCCGGCCACCAGTCCCGGTCATCCCCTGTGAATCCATGCTTCGCACGTGATCACCGGCCACACCGACCCAGGCCGAGCCGATCTCGCAGTCGGACAGGGCCGAGGCTCCATCGATGGCCCGTCGGATCGCCATCGAGGTCGACTCGATGTCCACCACCGAGCCGCGCCGCAGGCCCTTGTTGGTGGGGTGCGAACCATAGCCAATCAGGCTCAGCCGGCCGTCGGCGTCACACTCGCCCACCAGCGCGGCGACCTTGCTGGTGCCGATATCCAGCCCGACGACGAATTCACGCTCACCTTTCTTCAACGCGCTCATGCTGTATCTCTGCCCCTGAATGCGAAGCTGTTGAAAACCATTTCCTTCATTTCTCTGCCTGTTCCGTACCGTCGTCCCGCCAGGCCACGGCGAATCCGTTGCTGTAGCGAAGATCGATCGAGCGGACCAGGTGAATCCGTCCTTCCAGCGTGTCCGGATACACGTCCAGAAGACGCTGCAGCCGCACTTCCAGCGACTGCCGACCGGCCCGGATGACCGCACCGGAGTCCAGCGTCAGGTCCAGCGCACCGCGCGGACTCAGCTCCACCCCGACCAGTGTCAGCCCGACCTGCTCGAGCACCGGGCGCAGGCTGCTGTAGCGCTCCCAGACCGCCCACTGGCTGTTCCGTGGTCCGGCAAGGCGTGGCAGCCGCAGTGCCTCCGGCCGATCCTTCGGCCGGAACACCTCGCCGGCACTGCTCATCAGGGCACCCTCTCCCCAGTACGCGATCGGCCGGTGCGTCGCCAGCTCGACGCGCAACCGGGCCGGCCACTGGCGCGTGATGGTCACTTCCGTGAGCCAGCGGTCCTCCAGCAGGCGCGCGCGCATCGCCTCGAGCTCCACCTCCCAGATGCTGCGTCCGAGCCAGGGATCCAGTGTCTGCTCGACCTGCTCGGCCGAGACGAACCGATTGTTTCCCTCGACCACGATCTCTTGGATGGGCACATCCAGCTTCACCCAGACCCGCTGGGCGACCAGCACCAGCGCCCCGACGAACCCGACCCACAGCGCCACCGTCATTCCGATGCGCAACGCACGCCCGACCACGCCGGCGAATGCCGCGCACCGCTCGCGCCACGTCGGCCCCTTCGGCCGTGCCTGCGTTCTGCGTCTGGTTGTCATCAACCCGCTCCATGAACCGACTCACCTCCGTCGGCACCCTCGGGCGCCGATCCTTCGGGCACCAGGGTCTGCTCCAGGATCGTCCGGCACAGGGATCCGAAATCCATTCCGACCTCCCGCGCGGCCATCGGCACCAGCGAATGCCCGGTCATGCCCGGCACCGTGTTGACCTCGATCAGCCAGTGTCGGCCGGCCTCGTCGCGGATGAAATCCACCCGACCCCAGCCGGACGCACCGATCAGCTCGAACGCCACCTTCGCCGTGGCCGCCATGCGTTGTTCCTCGCCGGCATCCAGACCGCAGGGAATCCGGTACCCCGTATCCTCGGCCTCGTACTTGGCCTGGTAGTCGTAGAAGGCATGCTCGCCGCTCGCCTCGATGCGGATCGCCGGCAGAGTCCGCTCGCCCAGAAGCGCCACGGTGTACTCACCTCCCGAAACGAACCGTTCGACCATCACCGGGCCATGGGCAGCGGCGTCGCGCCAGGCCTGCTCGACGCCCTCCGGGCCGTCGACCTTGCTCACCCCGACGCTCGACCCGTCGGCCGTGGGCTTGACGATCACCGGCCAGCCCAGCCGTTCGGCAGCGGCCTTCGCCTGCGCCAGGCCATCGACCACGACGAATGCCGGGGTATCCAGCCCTGCGCTCTGCCAGATGCGCTTGCACAGGATCTTGTCCATCCCGACGGCGGAGGCGGCCATGCCACTGCCCGTGTAGGGCACGCCCAGCAGGTCGAGCACCGCCTGAATCTGACCGTCCTCGCCACCACGACCGTGCAGCGCGATGAACACCCGATCGACATCCTGCTCGTGCAGGATCCGGCCCAGGTCGCGCGCATCCTCCCGATGCAGATCGATCGCCACCGTATCGATGCCCTGCCCGGCCAGTGCGTCGAACACCGCCTGACCGCTGTTGAGCGACACCTCGCGCTCGGCGGACCAGCCGCCCATCAGCACTGCCACCCGACCGAAATGCGCCATGTCAGTCATTCCGTCTCCCCCCAGCGTTCGAGCAGCAGGCCCGGCAGGCTGCCGACGTTGCCGGCACCCAGCGTCAGCACGATGCCGTCACCCCGCACCATGTCGTCGACAACCTCGGGCACCTGCTCGGGGTCACCGACGAACACCGGGTCGACCTGTCCCCGGGCGCGAATCGCCCGGGCGAGGCTGCGCCCGTCCGCGCCGGCAATCGGCTGCTGGCCGGCTGCGTAGACCTCCAGCAGGATCAGTTGATCCACCTGCGAGAGCACCTCGACGAAGTCCTCGAACAGATCGCGCGTGCGGGTGTAACGATGGGGCTGGAAGATCAGCAGCAGGGGCTCGTCCGGCCAGGCATCGCGCACCGCGGCGAGCGTTGCCGCCACTTCGCGCGGGTGGTGGCCGTAATCGTCCAGCAGCAGGCGGCGACCGTGCTTGAAGGCGAGCGTGCCTCGGCGCTCCAGGCGTCTACCGACGCCCTTGAAGCCGGCCAGTGCCCGAACGATCGACTCGCCATCGACCCCCAGGTCGTGGGCCACCGTGATCGCCGCCAGTGCATTGAGGATGTTGTGCCGCCCGGGCATGGCAAGCCGACAGTGCAGGCTGCTGCCGTCGGGCAGCTGCAGGTCGAAGGCCGACTCGAAACCGTCGCTGTGGATAGCCGTGGCACGCACGTCGGCCGGCGCGTCGATTCCGTAGCTGAGCACCTGGCGGCCGACGCGATTGACGATGCTCATCGCGTGGGCATCGTCGGCACAGATCACCGCCAGCCCGTAGAACGGCAGGTTGTGCAGGAATTCGACGAAGTGGTCCAGCAGCCGGGAGAAGTCGTTGTCGTACGTCTCCAGGTGGTCAGCATCGATGTTGGTGACCACTGCCACGTGTGGCTGCAGGTGAAGGAACGACGCATCCGACTCGTCAGCCTCCGCGATCAGGTACTCGCCCCGCCCAAGCCGTGCGTTGGAGGCGCTGGAGAGCAGCTTGCCGCCGATCACGTAAGTCGGGTCGAGACCAGCCTCGGCAAGGATCGCCGCAAGCAGCGAGGTGGTGGTGGTCTTGCCATGAGTCCCGGCGACGGCCAGCCCGATGCGAAAACGCATGATCTCGGCGAGCATCTCCGCGCGACGCACGATCGGCAACCGACGGGCCTGGGCGGTCTGGAGCTCGGAGTTGTCCGCGGCGATCGCGGTGGAGACCACCAGCACATCGGCATCGGCAAGGTTTTCCGCCGCATGGCCGATGAAGACCTCTATGCCCAACTCACGCAGATGGCGCACGGCGGGCGACTCGTTCATGTCCGAGCCGGTGACTTCGAACCCGAGCGTGTGCAGCACTTCGGCGATGCCGCTCATGCCGGCCCCGCCGATGCCGACGAAGTGCAGCTTGCGCACCTTGCGCATGCGTACCTGAGCGACCGGGGCGAACTGTTCCATCACTTCTCCTCCCCCGGGTTCTGGCCCGCGATGACCTGTTCGCAGACCGCCGTGATTCTCGCGGTGCTGTCGACCACCGCCGCGGCACGGGCGCGAGCAGCCATGTCGCGCAGCAGCGCCCGGTCGCCCAGCACGGGGCCCAGCAGGCTGGCCAGCCGTTCGACGTTCGCATCTTGCTGGTCAAGCAGCCGCGCCGCCCCCTGGTCGACCAGCCAGGCGGCGTTGTGCCGCTGGTGGTCGTCGACCGCGTGCGGGAACGGGATGAACAGTGCGCCGACGCCGGCAGCGGCAATCTCGGCGACGGTCATCGCGCCCGCCCGGGCGATGACGAAATCCGCCCAGCCGAAGGCTCCGGCCATGTCGTCGATGAACCCGGTGACCTCGTGGTGGCTGCCCTCGCCCCAGCCGGCGCCCTCGTAATGGCCACGGGCCTCTTCGAGATTGCGGGGGCCGGCCTGGTGGCGGACATCGAGATCGATCGAGCGGCTGACCCGCGCGAGCGCCTGCGGCACGGATTCGTTGAGTGCGCGGGCGCCAAGGCTGCCCCCGAGCACCAGCACCCGCACCGGGCCTTCCCGATTCGCCAGCCGCTCGGACGGGGCCGGCAGTGCCGCGATCTCCGGGCGCACGGGATTGCCCACGACCTGCGCGTCGGGAAGGGCGCGACCGAAGGCCTTCGGATAGGCCGCGAGCGTGACCCGGGCGAATCGGGACAGCGCACGGTTGGTCATGCCGGCGATAGCATTCTGTTCGTGGACCACCAACGGGACGCGCAGCAGCCAGGCGGCGAGACCGCCCGGACCGGCGGCAAAGCCGCCCATGCCGATTACCAGCACGGGGCGCTCGCGCCGCAGGCACCGGCCGGCGGCCCAGACCGCCCGCAGCAACGCGAAAGGCGCCATCAGCCGGGTCGACCAGCCCTTGCCGCGCACCCCGCCGATCGGCAAATAATCGATGGGATAGCCCGCCTCTGGCACCAGACGGGACTCGATGCCGCGCTCGGTGCCCATCCAGCGGATGGCATAGCCCCGCTCGGCGAGGGCTCCGGCCACCGCGAGCGCGGGGATGACATGCCCGCCCGTGCCGCCGGCCATGAGGTAGATCAGGGGTGCCGCGGTCATTGGGCCACCTCCCGCGCATCGCGAATGCCTTCATCGGCCAGCGCGACGCTGGCCTCGTGGTGGACTCGCAGGATCAGCCCCATGGCCAGCAGCGTGGCGACCATGGCCGAGCCGCCGTAGCTCATCAGCGGCAGGGTCAGCCCCTTGGTGGGCAGCAGCCCCATGTTCACCCCCATGTTGATCAGCGACTGCATGCCGATCCACACGCTGATGCCCCAGGCCAACGCCGCGCCGGTGTAGTGGCGTGCCGTCCAGGCCATGCGGGCGATGACGAAGCCCCGCCAGACGAGAACCGCGTAAAGCCCCAGCAGAGCGGCCACGCCGAACAGGCCGAATTCCTCGGCGAACACGGCGAAGATGAAATCGGTGTGGGCCTCGGGCAGGTATGAAAGCTTCTGCACGCTCTCGCCCAGGCCGCGGCCGAACAGGCCACCCCCGCCGATGGCGATCAAGGCGTTGACCAGCTGGTAGCCGTCACCGAAGGGATCGGCAAACGGGTTGGAGAACGACAACAGCCGGTCGACGCGATACTGCGCGCTGAACACCCCGACCACCGCCAGCGCCCCGCCGACAAGCATCAGCATGATCATGGTGTGCAGCTGGGCGCGCATGAGCCAGGCCATGGCGAACAGAGTCGCGCCGAGCACCAAGGTGTTGCCGTAGTCGGGTTGCAGCAGCAGGAGCGTCGCACCGAGCGCGATCACGATCACAGGCGCGAACATGCCCCGCATGCGGGTCTGCACCTTGTCGAGATGGACCCCGAGATAGGCGGCCATCCAGATGATCATGCCCAGGCGGGCGAACTCGCTCGCCTGGACCCGGACTACCCCGAGGTCGATCCAGCGCGTCGCGCCATTGACGGTATGGGCGACGCCGGGCACGAACAGCACGGCGAGCAGGGCGAGCGAGAGCACCAGGATCGATGTCCGCAGAGAAACCAGGTGGCGGATCGGCACCATCAGCAAAACGGCCATCGCCACCAGGCCGATGATCACGGCGCCGGATTGCCGTAGCAGCGGCCCACCCTTCGGCAAGTCTCCGCCGCCGAGCGTGGCCGAGGCGACCATGACCAGCCCGAGGGCGATCAGAGCGATCAGGCTGGTGAGGAACCACCGGTCCAGTCGGATGCCGCCGACGTGCCGATGGACCTGCCCCTGCTCGCCGACCCACTGCGTCGCGGTGGCGAACGTCTCGCGCAGTCGTTGCATGGTCGGGCGGTCGGTCGACATCAGGCTCATGACGCCACCTCCGTTTCCATGCCGCGGGCGCAGACCGCCTCCGCCGCCCGGGCGAAGCGTTCGCCCCGTTCGGCGTAGCCGCGGAACATGTCGAAACTCGCGCAGGCCGGCGCCAGCAGAACCGTTACCCTGGGCGCCTGCCCCAGACCGATCACGGCGCATTCCGTCGCCCGGGAAACCGCCTGGGCCATGTCGGCGGCATGGTGGATATCGGGGGCGGTCGCCGGCAGGCGACGGATGGCCGACTCGATCAGCGCAGCATCCTCGCCGATCAGCACCACGGCCAGCGCGTGGCGCGCGAGGGACTCGGCCAGGGCCTCGAACGACTGGCCCTTGGCCTGACCGCCGGCGACGACGACCGTCGGTTCGGACAGACCCTCGATGGCTGCCACCGCGGCGCCCACGTTGGTGGCCTTGGAATCGTTGACGAAGCGGATCTCGCCGCCGTCCACCGACCATTGGCAGATGGCCTGCATCCGGTGCGGCAGCCCCTCGAAGCGGCGCAGTGCGCGATGCAGGTCCGGCGAATCCAGCGCTTCCTTGCCGGCGACCCCCTCGACCAGCGCGAGGGTGGCCAGGACATTGAGCCGGTTGTGACGACCGGGCAGCGCCAGCGCATCCGCGGCGATGATCGTCCCGCCGTCCCGGCAGAGGTTGCGGCCGTCCTCGTCGAGGTGGAAACCGACGGCGACACGGGCTTCAGCGCTGCCGGCGGTCGTGGAGAAACCCAGCACACGTCCCTCGCAGTCGCCGGCCATGGCGGCGACCCACGGATCGTCGAGATTGACCACCGCGGTTTCCGCGTGGACCAGCACCCGCGCCTTGAGAGCAGCGTAGGTCGCCAGCGAGCCGTGCCGGTCCAGATGGTCGGGACTGATGTTCAGGACGGCGGCAACCTTCGGCCGGATCGCGTCCGGGTCGGAAGACTCCATCTGGAAGCTCGACACCTCCAGGACCATCACGTCACAGGGTCTCGCCAGCAGGTCGAGCGCGGGGGTGCCGTAGTTGCCGCCGACGGCCACGCGGTAGCCCAGCGCGTCCAGCAGTTCGGCCGTGAGCGCCGTAACCGTGCTCTTCCCGTTCGACCCGGTGATCATCAGGTAGGGAACCTCGGCGTTCCGCGCAGCCAGCTCGATGTCGCTGCGCACGGGAATGCCCTGCCCCCGGGCGGAGTCGAGCAGCGCCGCGATACCAGCCTGCGACGGATCGACTCCGGGACTGAGGACGATCCCCTCGATCCCGGCGAGCGAGGGATCGGCCGTGAGGTCACCCTCGAACAGCGTTCTTTCTCCGAAGGCACGCTGCCACTGCTCCCGAGGGGCGGCTGCCCCCCGGGTATCGGCGCCGACGAAGGGAACGCCCCGGCGCTGGAAGAAGCGCCCGGCGGAAAACCCCGTCTGTCCCATGCCGACAATCAGTTCCATCAGCGCACCTTCATCGTTGCCAGGCCGATCAGGACGAGGATCACCGTGATGATCCAGAAGCGCACGATCACCTTCGGCTCGGGCCAGCCCTTGAGCTCGAAGTGGTGATGGATCGGCGCCATGCGGAAGATCCGCTTGCCGGTCAGCCGGTAGGAGGCGACCTGGAGCATCACGGAGACCGTCTCGAGCACGAAGATCCCGCCCATGATGAACAGGACGATCTCCTGGCGGACCATCACCGCCACGATGCCCAGGGCCGCGCCCAGGGCCAGCGCACCGACATCCCCCATGAAGACCTGGGCGGGATAGCTGTTGAACCAGAGGAAACCAAGCCCGGCACCGACGATCGTGGCGCAGAACACCGACAGCTCGCCCACACCGGCGATATAGGGAAGCCCCAGGTAGGTGGCGAACTCGTAGTGGCCCGTGACGTAGGCGAACGCTGCCAGTCCGGCGGCGACCAGCACCGTGGGCATGATGGCCAGACCGTCCAGGCCGTCGGTGAGGTTGACGGCGTTCGAGCTGCCCACGACCACGAAATAGGTCAGGATGATGAAGCCGAAGCCCAGCGGGATCAGGGCGTCCCTGATCAGCGGGATAAGCAGACTGGTTTCCGCGGGCGTCTCGGCGATCAGGTACAGGAACACCGCGGCGATCAGCGCGATCACCGACTGACCCAGGTACTTCCAGCGTGCCGCGAGCCCGTCGCTGTTGCGGCGGCTGAGCTTGAGATAGTCGTCCCAGCCCCCGATCAGCCCGAAGCCCATGGTGGTGATCAGGGCCACCCAGACGTAGACATTGCCCAAGTCGCCCCACAGCAGCATGGAGATGCCGATCGCGATCAGTATCAGGGCCCCGCCCATCGTCGGGGTACCGGCCTTGGCCAGATGGCTCTGCGGGCCGAGTTCGCGGATCGGCTGCCCCGCCTTGACGCTCTGCAGCCAACGAATCACGAACGGACCGACCAGCAGCGAGATGAGCAGCGCAGTACCCACCCCGAGCATGGCGCGGAACGTCAGATATTCGAACACGCCGAAGAACGTGGCGTATTGCGTCAGCCATTCAGTCAGCCAGAGCAGCATCCGGCCCCCTCCCTGTGAAATTGTCGTCGGAGCCGGTAGCCATACCGTGCTCCCGCTCGAGTGCGTCCCGGACACGCTCGATATGCATGAATCTCGATCCCTTGAGGAGCACCGTCACCTCGGCGTTGGTACCAACGTCGGAGAGCAGTTCCTCGAGTGTGGTCGCGGCGGTCTCGGCGTCCGGGACGCAGATCAGTCCCCGCTCGTCCCCGCCGGCCGTGACAAATCCGGCCTTCACGGAGTTGCCCTCCGGGCCGACCGCGATGACGCGATCAAGTCCGGCGGCGGCCGCATCGGCGCCGAGGTCCCGGTGCAAGACTCCCGACTGCTCGCCAAGTTCCCCCATGCTGCCCAGAACGGCCACCCGCGTGCCCGGCAACTCGGCGAGATGAGCCAGAGCTGCGCGCATGGATTCGGGGTTGGCGTTGTAGCTGTCGTCGATGACGCGCCAGCCATTGGCCAGGCGCACGGTGGTCATGCGTCCCGCCGGGGGTTCGAAGATGGCCAGGCCAGCCTCGATGTCGGCCCGCTCCAGCCCGGCTACCCGGGCCACGGCGATCGCCGCCAGCAGGTTGACGGCGTTGTGTGCTCCGGGCATCGGCACGGACAGCGGCCCGAGCAGATCGACGCCGCGCTCGCGGATCGTGAGCGCATGCCGTCCGACCAGATACCGGCCGCACCACGTGGCCCGATCGGCGCGCGGCTCCTGCATGGTGAAGGTCTCGGCATTGGGCGCGGCGGCCAACCACTCATCCGCGCCGGGGGAGTCGAGATTGACCACTGACCGGCAGGCCCTCGGGCAATGGCGATAGAGCTCGCCCTTGGCCTCGATGATCCGCTCGATGGAGCCGAACTCGCCCACATGCGCCCGTCCGGCCATGGTCACGAGAGCGATGTCCGGCGCGACCAGCTCGGTCAGCGCCGCGATCTCGCCGACATGATTGGCCCCCATCTCGACCACCGCATGGCGGGTTTCCGGCGGCCACTCGAGCAGAGTGAGCGGCACGCCGATGTCGTTGTTCAGGTTGCCGCGCGTGGCCGATGTCGGTCCCACCTGCGAGAGCATGGCGGCCAGCATCTCCTTGACCGTGGTCTTTCCGCTGCTGCCGGTGATCGCGATCACCACCGGATCGACCCGGTCACGCCATGCGCGAGCCAGGGCCGCCAGGGCACGGTGACTGTCGTCGACCACGACCTGAGGCAGGTCGACCCCGGGCACCTCGTGTTCAACCAGCGCGGCCACCGCACCCTGCCCCGCGGCATTGCCGAGGAAGGCGTGCGCGTCGAAGTTCGGCCCCTTCAGTGCGACGAAAAGCCGCTGGCCGAGGTCCGTTCGCGTGTCGGTACCCACCCCCTGGATGGTCAGCGGGGCGTCCGCCGGATTCACCAGCCGCCCCGAGGTCCAGTCGGCGATCTGTTCGAGCGTCGCCCGGATCATGCCGCCATCTCCCTTGCGATGTCGCGAACCACCTGACGGTCGTCGAACGGCAGGACCCGGTCGCCGACCTCCTGTCCCGTCTCGTGACCCTTGCCCGCCACCAGCAGGCAATCGCCGGCACGCCCCTCGACCAGCCGGTCAATGGCATGCCGGATCGCCGCCTCACGATCCGTGATCACCTCCACCCGGTCGGGATCCTTCATTCCCGCCATGATCGCCTCGATGATCGCCTCGGGCTTCTCGCTGCGCGGATTGTCCGAGGTCACGACGACCCAGTCGGCCAGACGCTCGGCGATTGCCCCCATCAGCGGGCGCTTGCCGGCATCCCGGTCGCCTCCGCAGCCGAACACCACGCCCAGACGTCCCCCGTCGGCCAGCCCGTCACGCAGGCCGGTCAGCACGTTTTCGAGGGCATCCGGGCTGTGGGCATAGTCGACCACGACGCTCTTCGTCCCGCCGACGGTGAAGGTCTCCATCCGGCCGGGGGGCGTCTTCAGCCTCCCGGCATGGGCCGCCAGCGAGTCGAGCGATTCGCCCACCACCAGCCGGGCCGCAAGGGCGGCCAGCAGGTTCTCGGCATTGAAGCGACCGGCCAGGGGCGCCTCGATCATTTCGCGTTCGTTGAGGTAGCCGACCGACAATTGCATCCGCCCCGCGACCGGCGCCGCGAGATCGCCGGTCAGGCAGGGACGGCAGTCCGTCAGCCCGGCGGTCGGCGCCAGCGAGTAGCACAGCAGCCGGACGGCATCGTCACGGTAGCGAAGGGTCTCGAGCATGTGCTCGGAGGCGCCCTGGTCGGCGTTGAGCACCGCCTGACGCAGCGACGGAAGCGCAAACAGGTGCGCCTTGGCCCCGAGGTAGGCCTCCACGTCGCCGTGATAGTCGAAATGGTCCCGCCCGAGGTTGGTGAACACACCCGTGCGGATCGGCAGGCCCTCGACCCGCCCCTGGCTCAAGGCATGCGACGAGACCTCCATCACGATTTCCCGGGCACCTTCCCGGACCATCTCGCTGATCAGCCGCCAGTTCTCGATCAGCCCGGGAGTGGTGTTACCGGTGGGCTCATATTCGGCCCGCGGCGACCATAGGCCCCAGCCAAGCGTGCCGACCACGCCCACCGGGTCGCCCTCCGCTGCAGCCAGCCCGGCGATCAGGTGAGCCACCGTGGTCTTGCCATTGGTGCCCGTGATCGCCGTGATCGCGATGTCGTCACGCCCCCAGCCATTGGCCTGCAAAATGACCTCGGCAATCGCCTCTTCCGGGCGGTCGACTCGCACCACGCCGGGGCCGTGGGACAAGCCGGCGCCGACGACCGCCGCGGCGCCACGGTCAACCGCGTCATCCACGAACCGGTCGACCGGCTGGGAAACGGTCGCCCGGGCATAGAAGAGAGTCGTGGCATCCACGTCACGGCTGTCGTCGCTGATCGCCCGAACGGACGCGTCCGGGGCGCCCGCATGACGCAGCGACGCGATCTCGCGAAGGCCGATTTCGGGAAACTCGATCCTTGCCATGTCAGCCTGCCTCCTTCGGCCGTCCGGGCAACGCCGGCGTGGCCGGGATGACCGACCCCCGCTCGCCGGCCATCTGCTGCAGAGGGAGGGCGGGCAGGTCGTCCGGGCGGATATTGAGCATGCGCAGGGCCCCGCTCATCACGCGGTGGAATACCGGGGCAGCCACGTCACCGGCATAGACCTTCCCGGCGGTCGGACGGTTGATCACCACTACTAGGGCGAGACGGGGATCGCTCGCCGGGGCGAGCCCGGCAAAGACGGTGTTGTAGTCGCTGCGGGAATAACCCTCCTTGCCAATGCGGCGGACCGTCCCGGTCTTGCCCGCCACCTGGAAACCGGTGATGGACGCTGCGGGGGCCGTCCCGGTTGGGGAAGTCACGGAACGCAGCAGGCCGACCACCGTCCTTGCGGTGGCCGGATCGAACACCTGGTGGACCTCGGGCGGATCATCCCGTAGAAGCAGGCTGGGCTGGATGTACTGGCCACCGTTGCCCAGGGCGACATAGGCGGCGGCCAACTGGAGGGGTGTGACGCTCAGGCCGTAGCCATAACTGTGAGCCGCGGTGTCGGCCTTCCGCCAGTCGCGCCAGAGACTCAGCGAACCCGATGCCTCGCCGGGAAATCCCACCGCCGTCAGCTGACCGAAACCGAGGGCGCGGTAGGTCTTCCACAACACCTCGGCGCCGATGTCCTCGGCCAGCATGCTCGCGGCGATGTTGCTGGACTTCTCCAGCACGCCCTCGAGGTCCAGCTCACCATAGTTGCGGTGGTCGTGGATGGTGTAGCCGCCCACCCGACGATAGCCGGGGGCGGTGTCGAGGATATCGCTCGGCTGCCAGCGACCGGTCGACAGGGCGGCAGCGACGGTAAAGGGCTTGACCGACGATCCGGGTTCGAACTGGTCCACGATGGCGTGGTTACGGGTCGTCTTCGGGTCGATCGACGCCCGGTTGTTGGGATTGAACGACGGGGCACTGGCCATGGCCAGCACTTCCGCGCTCGAGACATCCATGAGGACCGCGGTGCCCGATTCGGCCTCGTGCTGGTCGATCGCATGTACCAGTTCGCGATAGGCCAGGTACTGGAGGCGGCGGTCGATCGACAGGGCCAGGTCTTCCCCCGGACGGGCGGCACGAATCACGCCGAGATCGGCGATCTCGCGGTCGTCACCGTCCTTGATAATGCGGCGCTTGCCCGGCTCGCCGGAGAGCATCCGGTCGAAGGCGAGCTCGATGCCCGCCAGCCCCTCGTCGTCGATGTTGGAGAAGCCCAGCAGGGGCGCGGTCACGTCAGCGGTGGGGTAGAAACGCTTGTATTCGCGCTGCAACCCGACACCCGGGAGGTTGGCGGCGCGCACCTGCTCGGCCTGGCTGGGACGGACCTGGCGGGCGACGTAGATGAAACGCCGGGACGAACGCTCGCGCACCCGGCGGATCAGTTCGTCGGCCGGCTGCTCCAGCAAGGTCGCGAGCCGGCGCAGTGCCTCGGGATGGGCCGAGATCACGCTGGGATCGGCCCAGACCGCGTGCATGCCCACGCTGATGGCCAGTGGCTCGCCGTTGCGGTCGAGGATCATGCCGCGGTGGGCCGGGATGGTCTGCACCCGCAGGTGACGGTCGCCGCCCTGCTCCGTGTAGAAGTCGCGCTCGGTTACCTGAAGTTGCACGGCCCGACCCAGCATGACCACCGCAGCCACGGCAAACACCATCAACACGATGCCCGCCCGCCAGCGCACGCCCAGCCAGGCAGCCCAGTTGGTGAGGATGAGCCACAGCGCCTTCATCGGAACACTACCGTCAGTCGGTCCGCTCCCGGCGGCCCCATGCCGAGATCCTCGGCGGCAATTCGTTCGATGCGCCCCTGGGCGGTGAGCGTGCCCTCTTCGAGTTGCAGTTCGGCGTAGGTACCCTCGAGCCGCTCGATACCGTCACGGGTCACGGCGATCTGCTGGGCCAGGTGACGGTCCGTGGCGACCAGCCGCACGACATGCAGCGCACTGGCCACCACCAGCAGGACCAGGATGACGTTCAGCGCCTTCATTCCACCCGCTCCGCGACCCGCATGATCGCGCTGCGCGCACGCGGGTTATTCTTGATCTCGGCCTCGCCGGCCCGGATGGCCTTGCCCATCTTGCGGAAGGCGGTCGCCCCCACCGGGTTGCCGAAGAAATCCTTTCCGGGGGTGCTGTGATCGCGGATGAACCGCTTGACGATGCGGTCCTCCAGCGAATGAAAGCTGATCACGACCAGACGTCCACCCGGACGCAGATGCGCCAGCGCCTGCTCCAGTGCCGAGGTGATCTGGTCGAGTTCCTGGTTGATGAACAACCGGATCGCCTGGAACGTTCGCGTGGCCGGGTGCTTGTTGGGGTCGCGCTTCGGGATGGCCGCCAGCACACAGTCGACCAGGTCGCTGGTTCGGGTCAGGGGCTTGTCGCCGCGGCGGGCCACGATCTCGGCGGCAATCCGCCGAGCGAAACGCTCCTCGCCGAGGCGCGCAATCACGTCGCGCACCTCCTCCTCGTCGGCCACCGCCAGCCAGTCCGCGGCGGAAACGCCTCGCGACTGGTCCATTCGCATGTCCAGAGGGCCGTCGAACCGGAAGCTGAAGCCGCGTTCCGGCTGGTCAAGCTGCGGTGAAGACACCCCGAGATCGAACATCACGCCATCGACGCGGTCGGCGATGCCGCGCTCGGCGAGGATGTCGCCCCAGCGGGAAAAGGGCTCGGAGACGAAGGTGAACCGGTCGTCGTCGGCCGCCAGACGCTCGGCTCCCTCGGCCGCCTGCCGGTCGCGGTCGAAGCCGATCAGGCGGCCGGCGGCGGAAAGACGATCGAGAATGGCGCGGCTGTGACCGCCGCGTCCGTAGGTGCCATCCACGTAGACACCCGCCGCGTCCGTGACCAGGGCGTCGACCGCCTCGTCCCTGAGCACCGTGTCATGGTTGGTGTCCCGAGTCATAGCGACAACGTCTCCAGAGCCGTCGGCAACTGATCGTCCTCGTCGGACTGGTCAAGGAAGTCCTCGGTCATTTCCGCCCACAGCGGCTGGGCCCAGAGTTCGAGCTTCTTGCCCTGCCCGACCAGCACCGCTTCCTTTTCCAGCCTGGCGTGGCCACGCAGGGCAGCCGGGATGACGATCCGCCCGGCGGAATCGAATTCCACCTGGGTGGCGTGGCCGATCAGCATCCGCTTGATCCGGTTGGCCGTCTTGTTGAATGACGGCAGGGCGTCGATCTGCTTTTCGATCTCGAGCCAGGTGCCGAGCGGGTAGACGAGCAGGCAGTGTTCCTGGGTATCGATCGTGAGAATCAGCTGGTTGTCATCCTGGGCAAAGGCATCCCGATGGCGCGTGGGCATGGCCAGGCGTCCTTTCGCATCGAGATTCAGATTGGTGATGCCCCTAAACACTTTTTCCCACTTTTTCCCACTTTTTTACACCTGACCGCACTATAGCCCCACCCCGAAACCCGATCAAGCAAATGACCGGATTTTTCTTTTGACCACAAGGAGTTAGCCACGGGTAAGCAACGAGGCAATCCCGTCGTTTCCAGACAAAAACATGGAGTTACCGCGGATTGGTTACAAACCGCGCGAGGAAGAGGCTGGGGAAATTATCCCTCCACGGGGGATCGGGGAGAGAAAGTGGGAACCACCGGCCGGCGAAGCCCCGAACGGAGCATCCGGACCGGCATCCCGACACCTCACCGCGAAGGCGGTGTCGGGAATCACTGCAATTGACTGGGGGAGTTGGCCGGTAAGCCGGGTTCTGTCGTGGATTGCCATTCATCTGGGCGCGACGTCACCGTCGCGCTCGAGCAGCCTACCCGGGAACAGCGCGGGCCACGCCATCGTTCCCCTATTTGGCCTTGCTCCCGGTGGGGTTTACCTTGCCACGGCGTGTTACCACCCGCGCGGTGCGCTCTTACCGCACCCTTTCACCCTTACCTGTACCACCTTGCGGTGGCCATCGGCGGTCTACTCTCTGCTGCACTTTCCGTCGGCTCGCGCCGCCCAGGCGTTACCTGGCACCGTGCCCTATGGAGCCCGGACTTTCCTCGACGCCCCGAGGGACGCCGCGACAATCTGGCCAACTCCGGGCGCGGAGTATAACCGAGCCATGTCCCGTGTCGAGAGCAAATCAAGAAGGCCATCATTCACGGTAGACTGACGCCTCACGTCCGGCCAACCGCAATCCCCCATCTCCATGACGATTCCATCAGACAAGACAACTCCACCCGCCACCGTCGCCGCGCTGCTCGAAACGATGAAGGGGGCACCCACGGCCAGCGATGCCGACTGCTCCAAGGCCGCGCCGGCACTCGACTGGCTCTACCGTGAGCGCTGGCAGGAAAGCGAGTTGGAGCGGCATGAACTGCAATGGCTGCTCGACTGGATGCGCCATTGCCACGACCCGCGACGTTTCGAGATCGCCGACGGTCTGTGCGTGACGCTTCTGGCCGAAGGGCGACCGGAAGAGGCCGCGGCGTTGGCCAGGGAACTGCTCGAGGAGCGGCACGATCCGGGGCTCACGCACACCCTCGCACTGGCCATGGCGGCAACGGGAGACCGGCGCGGGGCGATCGATCGGCTCACGTCTCTGGTCTCGACGGCAGAGTTCAAGGAGCTGCCCGTCGAGATGGCCACCCAGGTCCATATGGATCTGGCGACGCTGCACCAGCAGCAGGGTGCCCTCTTTCAGGCCATCCCCTCCCTGACCCACGCGGTGGAAACCGCGGCACGATCGCCCGAAACCGAGCTGCTGCTGGAGGCCGCCCGCGCCCTGATCGACCAGCTTGTCGAACAGGGAGGGGCCGACGAGGCTGTCCGCCTGATCTCCCCCCACCTCACGGATAAGCGCCTCGATCTCTGGAAACTCATGCTGGCCCGGCTGGCCCGCCATGTCGATCCAACCCTTCGCGGCCACGGCATGAGCCTCCTGGTCGCCGCCGGCGAACACCATGCGGCCCTCAACCTGCTGGTCGAGGAGGCATCGATCGACCCGGACCGGCTACTGCTGGCATTCACCGGCGCGCTGGCCCTCAAGGCCCCGGCCGAGGTGACCTGCCCTCTGGCCGCTCGTCTGCTGGCCAGCGACGAGGCCCGCCAAAAGGAGGACGCCCCGCTGATCGCTGCCGCCTCCGTCGCGGTAGCCGAAACCCAGGAAGAGAAAAGCGTCTCGCAGGCCAAGTGGCACCGCGACGGAGTGGTCCAGCTGATCAGCGTGGCGCGTCACCACGGGATCTCGGAACACAGCGTGAAGCAATGGGCCGAGGACGAGGGCCTGTACCACGAACACGGAGTCATCGACCGCGCGGCGCGCCACTGCCTGGCGAATATTGCCGATCCACCGGAGTGGCTGCGCCGATCGATCGAATCCTGACCGGATCAATGGATCACCGAAACGAACCCGGATGCCATTAAAGACCAGGCCAGCGGTTCGTCGTTACCGGCACGTGGTCACGGAATCGCCCCAAAAAAAACCCCGTCGCGTGACGGGGTTTTACCGGTCATACCCAGACCACCCCTCACGGGGCAGCATGAAACCCGGGAATCAAGTTCAGATCCGGAAGTCTTCCAGCTTCTTGCCCTTGTTCAGCTCGTCGACCAGCCAATTGGGACGCTTGCCGCGTCCGGACCAGGTCTGCGAGGGGTTGGCCGGGTTGATGTACTTCGGCGGAAGCTTCTTGCCGGCCTGCTTGGCCGGCTTGTCCAGACCGAACAGTTCGGCGACCGAAGTGTTGAGCTCGGCGGCCAGCGCCTCGGCCTCGCGGCGCAATTCCATTACCCGCTCCTTGCTCCGGTCCCGCAACGCCTGTTCCGCGTCATTGACCAACTTCTTCAGTTCATCGGCCGAAAGATTCTTCACGTCAATCTGACTCATCTGGCATTCATCCTCTATCTGATAACCAACGTCTAGCGTTCTTTTCGATTAAAACCGGGAGCAAATGCTCCGGCATTCGAACCTGCCAGAAATTTATATCACCAGAGCACCCTCGTCAACATAATAAGGTCGTTACCGAGAAATGGGGAAAACCGCAGCCGGCTCACACCCGTTATTATTGTTTCGACCATTTCCCGTTTCCGATATGACAAAGAGACACTCATTAGATAATCGTGATTTTCTTCCGAATGACGATGACCGTTTGGGAATGCCGGTCGGCAAACCGTAAAAGCCATTTTGGCGAAGAATGCAGAAAACCCGGCGCCGGACACGAAAAAACCCGCCAGCCCGGCGGGCACCATGCGACGGCCGAACCGCCACGGGGATATCGGGCGCAGGAGGTCAGAGCGCCAACCGGCTTTCGACGTCCTGGACCTTGCGGCGGGCAAGAGCGAGATTCGAATGGCTCTTGTCGAGCACGAGGTACATGAACACCCCCTCGTTCTGCGCCAGTGGGCGAATGATGTGGTACTGCTTGCCCAAGGTGATCAGTATGTCGTGGATGCTGTCATCCAGGTCCAGCGAGCGCATGGTCTTGAGTTTGGCCCTCACCACTTCGGTATTTCCGGCCGCCGCCAGTTCGATGTCGACACCGCCACCCTGCTGACCGAGAATCATGCCGCTCTCGGAATCGACCAGCGCAACGCACATCGCGCCTTCCAGCTCCATGGCCTTTTCCAGGGATTCCGTGATGTTGCTCATTAATCAGTCCTCGTTAACCGTTTGTTGAAATGACCTGCGGAAATGCAGAAAAAGGGGTCGGGAAAGCCCGCTCGTCATGAAGCGCGGGCCAGTTGCGTTGCCGCCTTCCTGCCATAAAGGATCACTTTGCCGACGAGCGCCTCGGAGTCGGCGATGACACTGAGAATCAGGTTGCTGGCCGGATTCCGGGACTGGAGCATCACGATGAAGCCATCCTCGGCCTCCAGGGTGATGGAGCGAAAACCACCGATCTCGCATTCCTCGCCGGCCATGACGCCCAGCGCCGCCATCGAGCTGGCCATGGCCGACAGCCGGGCCACCTGGGAGGCATCGCGTGCCCGAGCGACCAGCTCGAAACCGTCTTCGGTCGAGACCACGGCCGCCCGGATCGAGCCGACGGCAGTCACCAGCTCGTCTACGGCACCGCCGGCGGCATTCTTCATCGAATCAGAAAAGTTCATCAGTCGTTCCCGTTTTCATTTCCAGTTGCGTGAGCAGGAGATCGAGCAGCATGAGCACGTCCGACCGCCGCCGCACGTCCACCGGCACGACCGGGCAGATCACGCCCCGCTCCGCGAGACGGTCGGCGTAATCGTCGAGACCCGGCTCGGAGTGCGATTCGGAACGCCCCACCCCGATCACGCAGGCCGTGCGATCGATCAGTTCCGAGAACCCATCGATATAGGTGTCGATCGCGTCCAGGGCACCGTCCTGGCTGTTGTCCGCCAGCAGCACCAGCCCGAGCGCACCCTGCGACACGATCCGCCACATGAACTCGAAGCGGGTCTGACCAGGCGTGCCGTAGAGTCGGAGGCGGTCACTCCCTTCGAGGGCGACCTCGCCGTAATCCAGCCCCACCGTCGTGAACTCCTTGGCCAACGAGGCATCGTGGTTGCGCACGTCGGTCCGCACCGGGTCGATCTCGCTCACCGAACCGATGGCCGTGGTCTTGCCAGCGCCGGTCACACCGGCGAAGACGATCTTGTATTCCATCAGCCGAACTCCTCGCCCAGACCCAGCCGGGCGCGGATCATCGCGAACAGACCGCCACCACCCGAGCGCAAGGGAGCCGGCCCCTTTCGGTCGGCAGACCCTCTGCGGTCGAGAAGGCCTCGCTGCGAGAGCCGGGTGACGAACTGCGCGCAGACCCGCCGGTCGATCCCGGAGAAGCGGACGAGCTCCATCAGTGTCATCGGGCGGGATAGCAGGAGGGTGGCCATTTTCGGACTGGCCGGGTGAAACGCCATCAGACTGGCCTCGGGCCAACGGGTCAGTTTCATGACCTCCTCGCCCGCGGGTCGCGTCGGGCCCGTGCCTGGCGAGCGCGCACCCTCGCCCGCGGCGGCTAGCGCCTGCTCGACGGCGTTGAGCGCCTCGACCATGCCGGCGAGCCGCAACATGGCGCAGTCGTCCGTACGACCGGACGTGAAGTGGGAAAACGGCCGCCGCACGGCAGTTGGGCAAGCCAGATCCGTGGCGTCGGGACCGGTGATCACCAGGTCATGCTCGCGGGCATCGTGCACCCAGCGACTGACAGCCTTGTCGCCCACCAGGCGCATCATCGAGTGGAACAGCAGCTCGCAGCGGGTATCCATGCCGGTCACGTGGTACCGGCGCACCGACATCGCCGACATGTCAGTGGATGGGTTCGGGGACTTGAAAACCATGGATGGGTCACCTTGTCGACTCTTGGCTTCACGCACGGCGGCGCCTGCGACCGTCCCTGGTTACGAAAGCCTGGGCGCATCCAGTCGCGATCCTCACGACCATGCCCAGGCATTTCTTGTACAGGGATAGTACAACACTTGTACATGAACTGCACGAAAAGGCGGAGTCACCGGGAGCCAGTGGGCCGCAACCCGTGACCGGGACGACAGTTATGCCGGCAGGAAGGCCGAAGACACGCAGGTCTGCTCGCGGCAAAAGATGGGAAGAGCGCGCACGAAAAAGGCCCGCCAGGAGGCGGGCCTTTTCGATCGAATGGTGGGGTGACTGATGGGACTCGAACCCACGACAACCGGAATCACAATCCGGGGCTCTACCAACTGAGCTACAGTCACCATATAAAGCAGGTACGCTTGTGGCGCGCCCGGCAGGACTCGAACCCGCAACCCTCGGCTTAGAAGGCCGATGCTCTATCCAATTGAGCTACAGGCGCAAGCTTCGGCTTATCTTTGGTCGGAGTGGAGGGATTCGAACCCCCGACCACCTGGTCCCAAACCAGGTGCGCTACCAAGCTGCGCTACACTCCGTTCGCCGTCATCGCGCAAACGCGCCCCGTCCTCGGAGGCGGTTCGACCCGTCCGGTGACGAAGGTGCGCCATGATAGGCATCCGCGGGCGTCAAGTCAATCGCTCCCGGTCACCCCGAGTCGCGCCGATCAGTAACGCCCGGCACGGATCAGCCCGCCCAGACCGCGCGCCTCAAGTGCCTGGTTGAGCAGGGCCCGGATTTCGCTTGGCCGCTCGCATCGCATCGCCTGCTCGAGCAGATCACGGGCCTCGACATGCGAGAAGCGCCGGATCACCCACTTGATCCGCGGCAACGAACCGGCACTCATGGACAGGGAGTTGATCCCCATCCCCAGCAACAGGATTGCGCCCAGCGGGTCGCCTGCCAGTTCGCCGCAGACAGCCACCTCGCAGCCCTGCCGGTCCCCCGCGGCACAGACGTCGCGGATCGCCATCAGCACTGCCGGGTGCAAGGCATCGTAGCGTGGCGCCACCCGCTCGTTATTGCGATCGATGGCCAGGAGATACTGGGTCAGGTCATTGGTACCGATCGAGAGGAAGTCGCAACGGCTGGCTAGTGCGTCGGCCTGGTAGACGGCCGACGGCACCTCGATCATCGCACCGATCTTCGGTGGCTGGACATCGTCCATCTCCTCGGAGACCTCGTCCACCGCCTGGGCGATGAAGGCCATCGACTGGTCCAGTTCATCGACCGCCGAGATCATCGGCAGCAGGATATGCAAATTGTTCAATCCCGCCGAGGCCTTGAGCATCGCGCGGATCTGGGTGAGGAATATCTCCGGGTGATCCAGCACCAGCCGGATGCCGCGCCAGCCAAGAAACGGATTGTCCTCGCGGATCGGGAAGTACGACAGCGGTTTGTCTCCGCCGACGTCGAGCGTGCGCAGCACCACCGGCTTCCCGGTAAACGTCTCCAGCGCCTCGCGGTAGATGTGCGCCTGCTCCTCCTCGCCGGGGAACTGCTTGCGGATCTGGAACGGTACCTCGGTGCGGTAGAGGCCGATGCCCTCGGCACCCACCGTCAGCGACGGCGCCATGTCGGAAAGCAGCCCGATATTGACATGCATGGCCACCCGGAAGCCGTCGGAGGTCAGCGCCGGCTCGTCGCGCAAGGCGGCGAGTTCCTCGGTCAGTTCCGCTTCCTCCCGAGCCAGGCGCAGCAGTTCGTCGCGCAGCGAGCCGCGAGGGCGCACCACCACGAGCCCCCGGTAGCCGTCGACCACCACCTCCTTGTTCCGCAGCCGCGAGATCGGCAGGTCGGAGACGCCCATGGCCGCCGGCACGCCCAACGCCCGCGCCAGGATGGCCAGGTGCGACGAGCCCGACCCCGTGCTGGAGACGATCCCGACCAGACGCTCGGTGGGGACCTCGGCCAGGTGCGAGGCCGACAGGTCGTTGCCGACCAGCACGATCTGCTCGGGCCAGTCGGTGGGCCCGGCACTCTCGGCATGCAGCTTGTGCAACACACGGCTGCCCAGGTCGCGCACGTCCTGGGCCCGCTCGCGCAGGTAGGCGTCGCTCATCTGCTCGAAGACGGCAGCGTGCTCGGCGATCGCGTCGCGCAAGGCTGCCGGCGCCCACTGCCCCCGGCGGATGTGGCGTTCGATAGCCTCGATGAGCGAGCCGCCGGAGAGCATACGGATGAAGGCATCGAACAGCAGGTTCTCCTCGTCGCTGCCGGATGCCCGTGCAAAGTCGATCTTGAGCTGCTCGAATTCCTGGCGGACGGCCTCGATGGCACTGTCGAGAACCGCCAGTTCGTGATCCGGGTCCTCGACCTCGCGGTCCTCCACCAGCTCCAGCGATTGACCATCGGCGACCACCACCGCGGTGCCGAAGACCACCCCGGGCGAGCCGGGCAGGCCCCGGGCGGAAAACGCCGAGTCGAACTCGCCCGGCTCGTTGCCCATGCGCGTCAGCTCGCCGCTGGCCCGCGCGTGCCTGATGGCCGAGGCCAGCTGCGTGGCCAGGGTGACCACGAACGACTCCTGGTCATCGGAAAAGCGCCGTCGTTCGCGCGCCTGCACCACCAGCACCCCGAGCACCTCCCCGCGGTGGATGATGGGCACACCCATGAAGCCGTGGTAAGGCTCTTCGCCGATGTCGGTGACGAACTTGAAGGCCGGATGCTGCGAGGCATCCTCCAGGTTGACCAGTTCGGCTCGGCGGGCCACGAGTCCCACCAGTCCCTCGTGCATGCTCAACGCGACCTGCCCCACCTTGGCCTTGTTGAGCCCCTCGGTGGCCTGCAGAACGAGAGTCTGTTCCTCGGCCTCGGGATCGGACTCCTCGGACAGAACGTAGACGGAGCAGACCGAAGCATCCAGCACCGAACGCACCCGTCGGGCGATCAGGTCGAGGGCCGCCCGCAGGTCGGACGACTTGGATACCTCGGTGACGATCTGTCGGAGCTCATCGAGCATCGGCATTCCCCGCTCGGTCGCCCGTCGGACCGACCCGTTCAAGGCGGCGCTCGATCTGCTCCGGAATCAGATCCCGCGGGCATTCGCCAGGCACATCCTCGAGGAAGGGTGCCAGCGCATGCAGTGCCTGGAAGTAGACGTTGCGCTTGAAGTAGATGACCTCGGGGAGAATGGACCAGAAGGGGCGCCACTCCCAGCCATCGAACTCCGGCTTGGACGAGGCATTGAGATCGAAGGCCGACTCGTCGGCCCGCAATCGCAGCAGGAACCACTTCTGCTTCTGACCGATGCATACCGGCTGGACGTGACGACGCACCATGTTGCGCGGCAGGCGATACCGGAGCCAGCCCCGTGTCCACGCCATCACCGAGACATGCTCGGGGAGCAGCCCCACCTCTTCGCGCAGTTCGCGGTACATCGCCTCGAGCGGGCGCTCGTCGAAATTGATGCCACCTTGGGGAAACTGCCACGACCGATGACCCACGCGCTTGCCCCAGAACACCTCGCCCCGGTGGTTGCACACGATGATCCCGACATTGGGTCGAAAGCCGCTACGGTCAATCACGATTTCACTCTTGCAAAAGTCATCACGCCCTCGATTGCGGGGCCTCTGGCCCCGCCGGGGCAGGGCCGACCAGTGGCCGGATACACCTACCCAATTGTTAATGATTCTTTCACAAAACCCGAAGGGGTGAAACCGATCCTCGTTGGGGTATCATGCGCGCCCGACCCACCCGGGAACTGCGTGACCGAATCGGAGGCGTGACGATGCGCCTCCATCGCGCTGCCCTTCAGCGGCATTCGGATCCGCTCAGAGGTTCCCGAGCGACCGTGGCCAAGCCACCGCCGTTTTAGGAGATATTTCGTGAAACTGGCCATTTTCGACCTCGACAACACGTTGCTCGCCGGCGATTCCGACCACGCCTGGGGCGCCTTCATGACCCGCAAGGGGATTGTCGATGCCGAGGAATACGCCCGTCACAACGACGAGTTCCTGCGCCACTACCAGCAGGGCACGCTGGACATCGACGAATACCTGCGCTTCGCGCTGGCGCCGTTGGCCGAGCATCCGGCCGAGGAACTGGAAGCCTGGCGGGAGGATTTCATCCGAACGGATATCCGGCCGATGATCACTGAGGCGGCCCGCTCGCTGGTGGAGTCCCACCGCCAGCGTGGTCACACCCTGATGATGATCACGGCGACCAATGCCTTCGTCACTGCACCGATCGCGGAACTGTTCGGCATCCACCACCTGCTGGCCACCGAGCCCGAGCGCCGCAACGGCCGCTACACCGGCCGGTACACGGGCACGCCGACGTTCCAGCACGGCAAGATCCTGGCACTGGAGGAATGGCTGGAGACACAACAGGCGCGCCCGGAGGAGACGTGGTTCTATTCGGATTCGCGCAATGATCTGCCCCTGCTCGAGCAGGTCGACCACCCCATCGCCGTGGACCCGGACCCGGTTCTGCGCCGGCACGCCGAGACCCACGGCTGGGACATCATGAATCTCAACGCGGTGGAAGAGCCGGCCGGCTGAGCCGGCCGACCGGTCAGGCCGACGGGAGGGTGACCCCGCGCTGGCCCTGGTACTTGCCACCCCGGTCGCGGTAGGAGGTCTCGCAGACCTCGTCGGATTCGAGGAACAGCATCTGGGCGACGCCCTCGTTGGCGTAGATCTTCGCGGGCAGCGGGGTGGTGTTGGAGAACTCGAGGGTCACGTGCCCTTCCCATTCGGGCTCGAGCGGCGTCACATTGACGATGATCCCGCAACGCGCATAGGTGGACTTGCCAAGGCAGATCGTGAGCACGTTGCGCGGGATACGGAAGTATTCGACCGTGTGCGCCAGCGCAAACGAGTTGGGCGGGATGATGCAGACATCGGAATGCACGTCGACGAAGCTACGCTCGTCGAACGCCTTGGGGTCGACGATGGTAGTGTTGATGTTGGTGAACACCTTGAAATGGGTCGAGCAGCGCACGTCGTAGCCGTAGCTCGACGTCCCGTAGGAGATCATGGGCTCGGACTTGCCGTCGGCACCGGACGCAGCACGAACCTGGCCGGGCTCGAAGGGCTCGATCATGCCATGCTCCTCGGCCATCCGGCGGATCCAGCGATCGGATTTGATACTCATTAGGTCTTCCCGTTGATGACGCATTCCCGCAGGGCGGCGGCCCGCGTATCCTTCCGACAAATCAGCGAGTTGTCAACCGAGCCGGCACCGCTGGCCGGCTCGGGGGATCCGGACGCGCAACTTTTCACCCAAAATGGTGTCATTCCAGTGACCACCGGATCATTCATTTCATCACGCAAGGACCTACCGGAATCATGAATCGCTTCCCGATCTTCCGACTGATGATGCAATTCCCCCGACACGCCAGACTGGCCGTACTCATGGTTCTGGCCCTCACCGCCACCGGTTGCGCCACCACGGCCACCGACAACGGCGGTCAGGCCTCGGCCGACTCGACCCAGGCCAACGGCGATACGGCAGGCTATGACCAGTACCAGACTACCCGGGAGGCCGTCGACTTTCTCGGCGGATCGGCCGAAGGCATCGCCAAGCTCGTGGACAAGGCCTTCGCCGACTACGGCCGCCCCAACGCCATCATCAAGGGCGAGGAAGGAGGCGGCGCCTTGGTCTTCGGCCTGCGCTACGGCATGGGCGAGTTCGCGGCCAAGACGGGCGAACAGCAGACCGTCTACTGGCAGGGCCCCTCGATCGGCTGGGACTTCGGCGGGGATGCCGGACGCGTGTTCATACTCGTCTACAACCTCCCGAGACCGGACCTGATGTTCCAGCGTTTTGCCGGGGTCAGCGGCTCGGCCTTCCTGGTCGGGGGCGTCGGCATGCACTACCTGCGCAGCCAGTCGATCGTGGTCGCGCCGATCCGGGTCGGGGTTGGCCTGAGGCTGGGCGCCAGCGTCGGCTACATGCAGTTCACCCAGGAAAGGTCCTACAACCCGTTCTAACTCCGACTGACTGCCTTCCTCCCCTCTTCGGAAGGCAGTCCCGCGGCCAATCATCCCTCGGCCACCCTGCCCGCCCGACCCATTTGCAACCTCGTCCCCGATGGCCTATAAGGTGCGTCTTGCGCTTCATAGCCCAGACTTATTCCGTTAATCGATCAACGCGAGGTTGAAGAATCATGACAAGGAAACTGCTTGGCGTCGCCGTGGCATCCGTCCTGACAATCGGCACCATCCCGGCCCACGCCGGCGATGCGGTCGAGAAGCAACTGCAGGAGTACCGGCAGGCAGCCCAGATGTTCGGCAAGACACTCAAGGGCGAACTGCAGGCGGCAATGAAGTCGGGCGGGCCGACGGCGGCCGTGGAGGTATGCAACGAGCGCGCGCCGGAAATCGCCGCGGATCTTAGCGAGGAAACCGGCTTCACCCTGCGCCGCACCAGCCTGAAGCCTCGGGCCACCGAGCCGACGTCGTGGGAAACCGCCGTGCTGCTCGACTTCGAGCAGCAGCGCGCCGCAGGCACCGCCCCGGCCGACATCGAATGGCACGAGGTCGTCGAGGCCGATGACGGCAAGGAACTGCGCTACATGAAGGCGATCGGCACCGAGGGTGTGTGCCTGACCTGCCATGGCGGGAACGTCGACCCGGACCTGCTGGCCAAGATCGAGAAACTCTACCCGGAGGACCGGGCGACCGGGTTCGAGGAGGGTGACATTCGCGGGGCATTCTCCATCCACGCCTCGCTGGACGACTGAACAACCGGGGGCACACCCGGACAGAAAAAACGCCGACACGGGACACCCGGTCGGCGTTTTTTTATGGCAAG
The DNA here is from genome assembly GCF_041687595.1 of Guyparkeria sp. Lineage (NCBI taxonomy): Bacteria > Pseudomonadati > Pseudomonadota > Gammaproteobacteria > Chromatiales > Thioalkalibacteraceae > Guyparkeria > Guyparkeria sp. The sequence continues at coordinate 69,688 of NZ_JAWLBP010000003.1, forward strand.
ACCGTTCCCGGTGACACCAGAAGTCACCTCGTCCGGCTCCTGGAACAGCGAGAATCGCGCTCCAGTCCTTCGGTGCGCTCCGAACCGCGGATCAATCCTCAGGCAGATCGACGTCGTCCCGATCAGGCACCCTGCCCCTCGGACCATCCGGCTTCTCGCCTGGACGCGACGGCGATTCGTCTTCAACGACCTTCTGCGTGTCTTCCTTGAGCAAACGCAGGTTCGCCGGCGGGGATGTGCCGTCCTTGTCCACGCCGAAGTACAGGGTGGTGTGCGGGAACGGGATCTCGATGCCTGCCTTGTCAAAGTACATCTTGACCAGGCGGTTGTAGGCCCGGCCCACGGCCCACTGGTCGCCCGGCTTGGTCTTGATCATCACCCGGATGTTGACCGAGCTGTCCGCCAGCGCCGTCACCCCGGGGATATCGATCGGCTCGAGGATGCGATCCTTCCAGTCCGGATCGGCAGCCAGTTCGTCGAAGGCGGCCCTGAGCTGCGCGATCGCATCGTCGATGTTCTCGCGGTAGGCGATACCGTACTCGCCCTTGTGGTAGCCGAACTCGCGTGTGTAGTTGGAGACGATGTCCACCGAGGAGAAGGGGATAACGTGCACCGTCCCGGACAGGTCACGGAGGGTCACCGAACGGATCGACAGGCGCTCGGCGGTGCCCGTCACGCCGGCCGCCGTGACGATGTCACCAGCGTTCATGGAGTTTTCGATCTGGATGAACACCCCGGTGATCACGTCCTGGACCATCTTCTGCGCGCCGAAGCCGATCGCCAGCCCCAGCACGCCGGCCCCGGCCAGCAGCGGGCCGATGTTCACGCCCAGCTCGGCGAGCACGATCATCGCGGCAACGGTAACCAGCGCGATAGCGATGGCGCTGCGAAACAGGCCCAGCAGAGTCTGCATGCGCGCCGAGGGCATGTCGGTGTCGCTGTTGAGCTTCGCCTCGATCAGCCCCGTGGCCACCAGCCACACGATCATGGTGATCAGCAACACGATCGAGATATCGATCACCGAGGCCAGCAGCCAACGCCCGCCATCACTGCCCAGCCAGGAAAAGACGTTCACCAGCTGCCACGCCCAGAGCACTCCGAACAGGGCGATCAGACCGATCACGATCCGCAGGATGCGCAGGGTCAGCGGCACGTAGGTGTTCAGACGCATCTGCAGCGTGGGCATGCGCTGTCGCAGACCCTCCGGCACGGGGACGCCCCGCCCGATCCACTGGCTGATCATGGCCGCAACGAAAATCGCCGCACCGATGATGACCGCGGTCTTGAAAGTGGCCAACGCGACGAAGGGCAGCGACTGCCCGGGCCGGGTGATCGCGACGACGAACACGCCCACGGCATACAGCATGGCCAGCCAGTGCCAACTGGCCGCCAACAGATGCAGCGACCAGCCAGTCAGCGCCCGCTGAGCCCGATCCGCGCGGGCGGCAAGCGCCTCACGAACCGGTTTGCGTGCCTGCCACAACCGGGTCCAGACATACAGCAGCGCCACCAGTGCCACCAGCCAGCCGACCGCGCTGGCCAAGTCCTCGCGACCGGCCCGATAGATCGCGGGGACGAGCAGGATGCCCGCGTAGCCGGTGAACCAGATCACGTGCGAGAGCCAGCCGAACCAGAAGCGCGAGTCGGTGTCGGAAAGAGCGAACAGCCGCAATCCGGGCAACGCCGGGGTGAAGGCAGCGCCCACGATCAACCGGGCGGCCTCGACCACCACGAAGGCCTGCAGCGCCAGCCCCAGAATCGCAGCCAGCTGTCGATCACCGTCAGCCAGCCACCATACGCTCGCCTGTGCGGCGACATACGCCAGCAGGAGCAAGGCCGCGCCCAACGCCAGGCTCGCCAACACCGCGACGCCGGTGCGAAACAGCCGGTGGTGCAGATGGGCAGAGCGGGTAAAGCCTTCCAGCCGTTTCCAGATTCCGCGGAGCAAGCCACGACCGACCCACATCACCACGTAGGCCAGGGCGAGCACCACGGCAACCCGCCAGACCACCTGCCCGACGGCTAACCAGTCCATGTCCAGGTCTCTGTCGATCAGACGGGACACCGCCCCGGCCATGTCAGCAGCCGTCTCCGCGACCACACCGAACAGGCCACCGGCGATGTCATCGACCATGCCGCCTTCGTCGGCCGACGCATCAGACGTATCGTCCGATGCCTCGCCGGCGGACAACCGCTCCAGCTCGCCGATCAGCTCGTCGCGCTTCGCCGGATCCCGGAGTATGTCGATCAGACCGGCGTAGCGACCGTCGCCGGCCTGGGATCCGTCCTCGGACTGCTGGGCCGACGCCCCTTCGGCCGTGGCCGCCTGTACAGGTACGGTCACTGCCAGCAAGAGAGCCCCGAGCAGTGTCGGGACGGCAAGACGCCATGATCGGCAGCCGAACGAGGGGAAAAGGTGAGCGAGCGCGCGCAGCATGGAAAGGGGCTCCGTCTGGGAATGGTCCGTTTACGTTCGAGTGCCCAAGCCTAGCAAACGACACGACAATTGAGCTCGAGGCGGCTACTCACCACCCTCATGAAACCAGCCATGAATCCGGGTGGCCAATGCCGGCGAGATGCCCGGCACCTTGGCCAACTCGCTCACGCTGGCCCCCTTGAGCCCGCGGATGCCGCCGAAGTGCTTGAGCAGCGCCTGACGCCGCTTGCCCCCCACGCCAGGGATGCGCTCGAGGTCTGATTGGGTGCGCGCCTTCTGCCGCCGTGCCCGATGACCGGTGATGGCAAAGCGATGCGCCTCGTCCCGCACCTGCTGGATCAGGTGCAGGGCGGGGTCATGCGGACCGAGATTGTCTTCCGCGTAGAGGCCAGGCGCCCCGACAAGCGGCTGGACCAGGGTTTCCTCGCCGGGCCGCCGCTCGGGTCCCTTGGCGACACCGATGACCCGCACCTTGTCGGTCAACCCACGCTCGGCGAGTACATCGATCGCCTGAGCCAACTGCCCCTTGCCACCGTCGATCAGCAACACGTCGGGCAGCACGCCGGATTCGCGCACTGCCCGATCGAAGCGCCGCGAGAGCGCCTGATGCATGGCGGCATAGTCATCACCCGGAGCAATACCCTCGATGTGGTAGCGCCGATACTGGTCCTTACGTGGCCCCTCCGGGCCGAAGACCACACAGGAGGCCACCGTCGCCTCGCCCTGGGTGTGCGAGATATCGAAGCACTCGATCCGGTCGATCGACTTCATCCCCAGCCATTCGGACAGCGCCTCGAAGCGCAGCGCCAGCCCGCGGCGACTCACCAGCCGTTCCTGCAGCGCGATACGGGCATTCTCACGGGTGTCGTCCAGCCAGGCGCGTGCCTTGCCCCGCCTCGGCACCAGCAGCTCCACCCGGCGACCGGCCTGCTCGGTGAAGATCTCGGCCAGCGAGTCGGCCTCCTCCGGCAGTTCGTCGCAGAGGATGCGACGCGGCAGGTCATGCTCGCTGTAGTAAAGGCCGAGGAACCCGGCGATCACCTCGCCGGGCGCAGCATCGACGGGCACGTCGGGAAAGAAGTGGCGGGTACCGAGATGACGGCCGTCGCGGATCGTGGCCACACCCACGGCCGTCATTCCCTGGTCGCTCACCTGAGCGATCACGTCGGCATCCCCCGACATGCCCGTGATGCCCTGCTGCTGGCTGACCGCGCGCAGCATCCCAATCTGGTCGCGCAGGGCAGCAGCCGCCTCGAAATCGAGCGCTTCGGCGGCACGCTCCATGCGGGCGACCAGGTCGTCGATCAGCTTCTGGCTGCGTCCGGACAGGAACGCCATCGTGTCCTCGACGTCCTGGCGATATTCCTCTTCGGAGACGTAACCGACGCAGGGAGCCTTGCAGCGCTCGATCTGGTACTGCAGACAGGGGCGCGAGCGATTCCGGAACACGCTGTCCTCGCACTGGCGCACCTTGAAGACCTTTTCCAGCAGGTTGAGCGTCTCGCGTACCGCCCCGGCGGAAGGATACGGCCCGAAGTAGCGCCCCGGACGCTTGCGCGAGCCGCGGTGGTAGGCCAGCCGCGGGAAGCGGTCGTTGGTGGAGACGTAGATCCAGGGATAGCTCTTGTCGTCGCGCAGGAGGACGTTGTAGCGCGGACGATGGGCCTTGATGAGGTTGCTCTCGAGGAGCAGCGCCTCGGCCTCGGTCTGCGTGGTGGTGATCTCCACGCTGGCCACCTGCTCGACCAGCCGCCGGGTCTTGATCGATGACGGCGTGCCCCGGAAATAGCTCGACAGCCGGTTCCTGAGGTTGCGGGCCTTGCCCACGTAGAGGATCTCGCCCGCCTCGTTGAGCATCCGGTAGACGCCCGGTCGCTCCGTGACCGAGGCCAGGAAGGCCTTGGCGTCAAAGGAATCGGTCATGGGTCGGAAAGAATCGGAGGGAATCAGGCGGTCAGCACGGTCCGACCGGCCTTGACGGCCAGGCGCAGCAGGTCGATGTCGGTGTTCACGCCCAGCTTCTCGTGGATGCGGGCGCGGTAGGTGCTGATGGTCTTGGGACTGACACAGAGCGCGTCGGAGATCATGGTGTTGTTCTTGCCCTCGAGAATCATGCGCAGCACCTGCTGCTCGCGGCCGGACAGGACCTCGAACGGATCCTCGTCCGCCCGCCCGTTGTGCAGGGCGATCTCCTGGGCAATGCGGCTGGAGATGAAGCGCTTGCCGCCGGCCGCCTTGCGGATGGCGGTGAGCAGCTCCTCGGGCTCGGCGTCCTTGGTGACATAGGCATGCACCCCGCTTTCCAGGACCTCGCGGGCCAGGGAGATGTCCGCCTCGGCGGTCAGGGCAATCAGGCCGAGATCCGGTCGCGACTGGTGGGCCCGCTTGAGGGTCTCGAACCCCCCCATGCCCGGCATGTGGATGTCGCAGAGGATGACGTCCGTGCCGCCCCCACGAAGCTTTTCCAGCGCACGCTCGCCGCTGTCGGCCTCGGAAACCACCTCGATATCCTCGACGCCACCGATCAGATGCCCGATCGCGGCACGAACCATCGTGTGATCATCAACAATCATGACCCGAATCATCGGCTAACCTTCGTCTTGGTGCGGACAACGCGCCGTGTCAGTTCCTCACCGTTTGCCCTGTAGCGGATCCGCCCGGCGTGCATCCGCGCCAGGCCACCCGGCCACCCCATCACGGACCGGCCTCCCGGGGACGTCAGACGGAACACTCCCGTCGCCCCCACCGAGAATTTACCACTGACTGTAAGGTTTTTTAACCAGCGACACGTTGTAGTACCGCGGGTCGTGGGAGACCTCCTCCCCCAGCCAGTCGGGACGCTCGAACGCCTGGTCTTCGTGTTCCAGCTCCACCTCGGCCACCACCAGCCCGTCGTTGGCGCCGTGGAACTCGTCGATCTCCCAGAGCAGCCCGTCGCGCCGGACGAAGTGTCGGGTCTTGTCGATCACCGGCCCGCAGGTCAGATGGTCGAGCATGCGCTCGGCATCCGCCATCGGTATCTCGTACTCGAACTCGTCCCGGGAAATGCCCAGCGTCCGACTCTTGATATTGAGAAAGGCCTGCCGGCCGTTGTGACGGACCCGAACCGAGGCCCCGCCCTCTTCGTTGAGATAGCCCTGGACCAGGCGATCGGATCGCTCGACCTCCTCGCGCCACGACCAGTCGGCCAGCAGGAACTTGCGCTCGATTTCCCTTGCCATGACTTTTCCTCCCGAACGGGGGTCGTTCACGAACGATCAGTAGCGGATCAGGGCCGAACCCCAGGTGAAACCGCCGCCGAAGGCCTCCATCAGGATCACGTCGCCGCGCTTGATGCGCCCGTCGCGCACCGCGACGTCGAGGGCCAGTGGCACCGATGCCGCCGAGGTGTTGCCGTGCCGGTCGACGGTGACGACCACGCGGTCCATGGACATGTTCAGCTTGCGAGCCGTCGCCTGAATGATGCGGATATTGGCCTGGTGCGGGACCAGCCAGTCGATCTCGTCGGGGCTCATGCCGGCCGCCTCCATTGTCTCGTCGACGATGCGGCCGAGTGTGTTGACCGCCATGCGGAACACCTCGTTGCCGCGCATCTCGATGAAGGCGGTACCGTCGGCCAGGCGCTCCGGATCGGTGGTCTCCGGGTCCGGCTTGACGGTCGTCAACAGCGACTCGTAGCTGCCGTCGGCATGGATGTCGGTGCGGATGATGCCCGGCTCGTCGGAGGCCTCCAGCACTACCGCCCCGGCACCGTCCGCGAAAAGGACGCAGGTACCGCGATCGTTCCAGTTGACGATGTTCGACAGGGTCTCGGCACCCACGACCAGGGCGCAGCGGGCCGCCCCGGTCTTGATGAACTTGTCCGCCACGGATAGCGCGTAGACAAAGCCGGTGCACACGGCCTGCACGTCAAAGGCCGGCGGTCCGTGGATCCCCAGCTTCTGCTGCAGCAGGCAGGCGGTGGACGGGAAGGTGCGATCAGGGGTGGTGGTCGCCACGATGAGCAGGTCCACCTCTTCCGGCACGCGCCCGGCCGCTTCGAGGGCGGCTCGGGCGGCAGGCTCGGCCAGATCGGAGGTCAGTTGGCCCTCGGCGGCGATGTGTCGCTGCTCGATGCCGGTGCGCTCGCGGATCCAGCTGTCGGAGGTATCGACGATCTGTTCCAGATCGTGGTTGGTCATGATCCGCTCCGGGAGGTAGCTCCCGGTGCCGGTGATGCGCGAATGGATCATGAAGACTGACGCTCCTGGAGAAGTTGCTCGAGGCGCTGGTCGATGCGCCGCGGCACGTCCTTTTCGATTTCCCGCAGAGCCACGTCGAGCGCATTGCCGAAGGCGGCCACGTTCGCCCCGCCGTGACTCTTGATGACTATGCCCTGCAGCCCCAGCAGGCTCGCGCCGTTGTATTTGCCCGGGTCGACCCGCTGCTTGAGGCGAGCGAGCACCGGCATGGCCATCAGGGCGGCAAGGCGGGAGAAGACGCCACGCTTGAATTCCTGGCGGAGGAAGTGGCTGATCATCTTGGCCACGCCCTCGCTGCTCTTGAGCGCGACGTTGCCGACGAAGCCGTCGCAGACCACCACGTCCACGCCGCCCTTGTAGATGTCGTCGCCCTCGACGAAGCCGATGTAGTTGACCGGCCCCGCCTCGAGCAGTTCCGCGGCGCTCTTGACCGTGTCGTTACCCTTGATCGCCTCGGCACCGACATTGAGCAGGCCGACTCGCGGCGTAGGATTGTCGTCGAAGGCCTCGACCAGCACCGAACCCATCACCGCGAACTGGAACAGGTGCTCGGCATCGCAGTCCACATTCGCCCCGAGATCCAGCACGTGCGTGTGGCCGGACTCGTTGGGCAGGGCGGTACAGATCGCCGGGCGCTCGATGCCCGGCAGGGTCTTCAACACGAACTTGGCGGTCGCCATCAGCGCACCGGTATTGCCGGCGCTCACGGCCGCCTGGGCGCGCCCTTCCTTGACCAGATCGATGGCCAGGCGCATCGAGGATGACTTCTTGGTACGAAGCGCGATGGCCGGGGATTCGTCCATCGCCACCACCTGGTCGGCATGGACGATCTCGATCCGGTCACGGTCCAACCTGCCCTCTTCCTCGAGTGCCCGCTCGATGGTGGCCTGGTCGCCCACCAGCAACAGGCCTGCCGACGGGTGCCGCGACAGGAAACGGGCGGCGGCACGAACCGTCACTTCCGGTCCGTGGTCGCCGCCCATCACGTCAATTGCGATTTGGCTGCTCATCACCGTCCCTTGCCTGACAGAAGCCCGCCCGGGGCCGAAGTGCCCGCGCCAGCGCGAGGGCCGGCCACCGGGAAATCGCCTCCCTTCGGGAGAAGGGCGGCCGGGCAATCCGCAATGGAAATCAGGCGTTGTCGCCCGACTTGGTCACCACGCGACGACCACGGTAGAAACCGTCCGGCGTGACGTGGTGACGGCGATGGGTCTCGCCGCTGGTCGGGTCGATGGACAGCTGGGTGTTCTTCAGGCTGTCATGGGCACGACGGGAGTCGCGCTTGGCACGGCTTACCTTGTTTTGCTGAACGGCCATGGTTTTCTACCTCCAAAATGATCAAGACGCGCCGGGGCGCGCCTGCTGCTAGCTACACTGTTTTCTCTTCAGCCAAGTTCGACTAGCGAACCTGGCCAGAATTCAATCGCCCCCGCCGGGACCCTTCTTGAGCGCGGCCAGTGCCGCGAAGGGATTCTCTTCCCTTTCCTCGCTCGCCGACTCGTCGATTTGGCCCGACTCGTAGGCCTGCCCGGCCGCGAGATCCGAACAGGCATCCTCATGGACCGGCATGAGCGGCACGGCCATGAGGATCTCGTCCTCGAGCAGATCGACCAGACGGATGCGACCCTCGCGACCCAGCACGACCGGCTCGGTCTCCGTCTCGACGTGCTCGGCCTGTTCGTCACTGAACACGAAGGTCACCCGGGACGCCACCGCGACCGACTTCACCATCGGCTCCATGCAACGCGAGCACTCCAGTTGCAGCGGCGCGCTGACCCGGATATCGGCCTGCAGGGGATGAACCCCCTGCCCCTCGAAGAACCGCACCTCGTAGGCGAACATCCCGCCTTCCGGGGTGATCTCGCGGCATCGGGACAAACCCGCCAGCGGGGCCTCGCCGGACTCGACCAGTTCCTGCCGACACGCCGCGCGCACGTCCAGGGGGATGGTCAGCCGCCCGGTATCCAACTGGCTGTCGTTTCTCGGCATCGCGTCAGGCCCTGTGCGAGAAGGCCGGACCGAATCGTGCCGATCGGCCTTGCAAGCGGGAATCTTAATCCGCTAAGTTTACCGGCTTCTCACATATTCGCCAAACACAATGCCAAACGCTCCCGACAGGCTGGTCCTCGCTTCCGGCTCGGCCACCCGCCGCGCCCTGCTCGACCGACTGCAGATCCCCTACACGGTCGACCCGGCCGACATCGACGAAACCCTCGCCCCCGGGGAGCCCGCCGGCGATGCCTGCCTGCGGCTTGCCCGGGAGAAAGCTGCCCGGGTGGCCAGCCGCCAACCGGATGCCGTGGTGCTGGGCTCCGACCAGATGCTGTCCTGGCGTGGCGGCATCCTGGGCAAGCCGGGCGATGCCGAGACCGCCCGCCGCCAGCTCGCCGAGATCGCCGGCGAGGCGATCGCCTTCCACGTGGCGGTCAGTGTTTCCTGCCCCGACGGGCGGCGTCTCGACTGGCACGAGACCGTCGAGGCCCGCATGCGGGAACTGGAGGACGGAGAGATTGCCCGCTACGTCGAGATCGAGAAGCCCTTCGACTGCGCCGGCAGCATGCGCTCGGAAGGACTGGGCGTCTGCCTGGTCGAGCGAATGGACAGTCGCGACCCCAGCGCGATCCTCGGCATGCCGCTGATCGCCACCGCGCGCCTGCTGCGCGAGGCGGGCATCGACCCCTTGCGCGGCGACTGAAGCCCGCCGGGCAAGGGGGTTTCCACGAAACACTCCCCGATCGGCGGCCGGTCAATCCAACCCCAGCCGAAAGCGGATGACGTCACAGGGGACCTTGCCCCGCATGTTGCTACCGGAATGCCGGCCGCACTTGTTATCCGCATGACAGAGAAGCTGCCAGCATTTGACGCCCCCAGCCCCGTGCAGTACAAACACCGCTTTCCCATCGTCAGGATAGCCACGTGACACTGCTGATCGCCGCCCTGCTCGGCGTTATTCAGGGCATCTTCATGTTCCTGCCCGTAAGCTCGACAGCCCATCTGGTGCTGACTCAGCACTGGCTGATCGGGAAGGGCCATGACCTGCCGCCGCCGGACAGCCCCGAGATGATCCTGTTCGATCTGGTGGTGCATGTCGGCACCCTGGTCTCGATCGTGGTGGTGTTCTGGCCCAGCCTGTGGCGCTTCACGCAGAACACGGCAACCGGAGCCCTCCACTGGGCCTCGGCCGAGGGGCGGCACGAGGGCATGCCACTGTACGTGCGCCTGTTCCTGCTGGGGATGCTGTCCGTGCTGGCCACCGCCATAATCGGCTTCGGGCTCAAGACCACCTTCGAGCAGGTGTTCGCCACGCCGGCAATGATCGCCTTCACACTCACCTTGACCGGCGTCCTGCTGTGGTGGACCGACAAGCTCAAGCCGCGCCGCCGCGGTCTCAAGGGCATCAATGCCAAGGTGGCCACCGTCATCGGCGTGGCCCAGGGCTTCGCGCTGATTCCGGGATTGTCGCGCAGCGCCATGACCATCGTTTTCTCGCTGTTCACGGGTCTAAAGCGCCGCTGGGCCGCTGAATACAGCTTCTTCCTGGCCATTCCGACCATCCTGGCGGCCACGCTGGTGCAGAGCCTGGAGGTCTGGGGCGAGTTCGGCCTGAACGGCGTCAGCCTGAAGGCCCTTGCCGTCGGCTTCGTGGTCTCGGCCCTGGTGGGCATCGTCTTCCTCAAGCTGGTGGTCTACTTCCTCTACCGCGCCCAGCTCAAGATCTTCTCCTTCTACGTCTGGCTGCTGGCCGCGGCCATCCTGATGGGATGGATCGACCTGCCGGTCTGATGGCCGGCAAGTGGTTGCCCCGGCAACCGGCGCGCACTCAGGCCAACCTGCCCAATCCCGCCCGCTGACGCGGCCGTCGCGGGCAACGCGCGCTCGCACACCTCCCGGTGGCGACAACGGGCTACGGCCCTGTCCGGGCGGGCCTGCCTGAACCCGAGGGTAGGGCCGGCCTCAGTACCCCAATCGCTTGCGGGTGATCTGGTGCAGCTCCGGCGTGGCTGCGGCGCAGACCGTGGTGGTATCCAAGCCGACCGGCTTGCCCTCCAGGTCGGTGAACACGCCACCGGCTTCCTGCACGATCACCGACAGCGCGGCGATGTCGAGCACGTTGACGTCCGACTCGACGATCAGGTCGATCGCGCCGCGCGCCAGCAGGTGGTAATGATAGAAGTCTCCGTAGCCGCGGGTACGGTTGACCTCGGCGACCAACGTGGCGAGACCCGCCCAGCCGATCGGCTGCTTGGCCAGGGTGGTGAGGTTGCCGAGCGACAGCGTCGCCTCGGCCAGCGAGTCGATCTGGCTGACCCGCGCGGCGCGATCCATGAAGAATGCCCCGCCGCCCTTCTCCGCATAGGCGTACTCACCGAACACCGGCGCACTTGAGACGCCCAGGATGATTTCGTCGCCCTGCATCAACGCGATCTGGGTGGAGAAGAACGGGTACTCGCGCACGAAGCTCTTGGTGCCGTCGATCGGGTCGACCAGCCAGGTGAACTCGGCGTCCGGCCGCGTCTTGCCGGTCTCCTCGCCATAGAAGCCGTGCTCCGGGAAGGCATCCAGGATCACCGCCTTGATCGCCTTCTCGGTTTCCACGTCGGCGACCGTGACCGGCGTGGCATCTTCCTTGATCTCGATCTCGACGTTCTGCTGCCAGTAGCGACGGACGACGGCTTCAGCGGCGCGGGCGGCGGCCAGCGCGGTTTCGAGGTATTGGCTCTGCATGACGCGTTCCTGCTTTTATTCTGGATTTCGTGCCGGATACCGGCGTGATGGCGGGCATTGTATACGAGACCCGCGTCCGTTCGGACGCCAAACAACCTGGCTGTCAACGACGCATGCCGCGCAGCCACTTGAAGACGTTGATCAGCGACGACAGCGCCTGGGCCACGTAGGTGAAGGCCGCCGCCCGCAGGATGCGGCGCGCCGGG
>NZ_JAWLBP010000004.1:0-26780 GCF_041687595.1 Guyparkeria sp.
GCTGGGCGCCTTGGGATGGTATCCCAGCTGGGCGCGTTGCCGGGTCACCGCCATGACCATGTCGTTGACGTGGAAATTGAAGTTGCGCCGCCGGAACAGGCGGTCGACCCAGGAGAGCTTGCGCGGCTCCTGCTCCGCCCGCTCCCGACCACGCTCGATCAGCGGGCCCATCCCGCCTTCCAGACGCACGTCGAACTGTTCGGCCAGAATCTCCTCGAGCGCGGCCACGTCGGCCGGCGAGACCTCGATCCAGGCCTCGTCGAAGTTCAGCCGGCGGCGCCGGAGGATGGCGAAGCGCACGCTCACGCGCACGATCACCACGGCCGGCTCGATCGGCAGCTGACGACTGCGTCGGCGTACCCGGTTGATCGCGGTGAAGAAGTCGACCATGTAGAGCCGTTCGCCGGGCTCCTTCCCGGTCTCGGTGGACGCAGGCGACGCGGCGGGCTGGGCCGGCGATGAGGGGCGCTCCGCCTCCGGCGGCCGGGCGATCGCCTCGGGGCGGACCCGAGACTCCGGCTGCGCACTCTCGGCCGATGCTGCCGCCGGGTCATCGAGCATGCGCTCGAAGTTCGCCAGGCGCTCGACGGTATACCCGGTGTTGAACAGCTCACTGATCGCCCGGGCGATCGCGGCCAGCTGCGTCTCGTCGACCTCCACCGGGCCGTGCGGCGGAAGCCGCTCGACCCCCGCTACCGAAAGGCGGATGTTCACCCGCACCCGCATGACCGAGAGCTCGACCTGCGGCAGCCCTGCCAGGCGACGTTCGGCGTTGATCTCGTGAAAAACCTGGTCGATGTCGAGAATGCCGTGCCCTTCCATGATCCGTACCCGCTCTACCTGATAAAACAGCAAAGTAGCATATTAGGTTTACAATACCTTTTCAAAATACCCGACCAGAACAGTCGGGAAAGGGAGCTTCACAACATCGCTTTTTCACGATGTCGATGATCCAGCGATCATCCCGCATGTCGGGAACTCCCGGACGGAGGACCATGGAACCCGTTTGCCGCCGGGACGATCGTGCGGAAAAAAGGGGGGGGGCGCGGCATGGCCACAGTCCGGAACGATTGTCGACAGGGGAACGAATTCCGTCGCGACCGCGATGCTCCCGGCGCATTTTTCGTACAATGCCCGCTTTCCATTCAATGCAATCGAGCCCACATGTCCGATTCCAACGAGCCGATCAGCCACTTCATCCGCAACCGCATCGACGCCGACCAGGAGAAGGGCACCTACGGCGGGCGCGTGACCACGCGCTTCCCGCCGGAGCCCAATGGCTACCTGCACTTCGGGCATGCCAAGAGCATCTTTCTCAACTTCGGCCTGGCGCGCGACTACGACGGCATCTGCCACCTGCGCTTCGACGACACCAACCCGGTGAAAGAAGAGCAGGCCTACGTCGACGCGATCCGCGAGGACATCGAGTGGCTGGGCTTCCGTGACGCCGAACACGAGCACTTCGCCTCGGACTACTTCGAGACGCTCTACCAGGGCGCGGTCGCGCTGGTGAAGGCCGGGCTGGCCTACGTCGATTCCCAGTCGGCCGAACAGATGCGGGCCAACCGCGGCACGCTGACCGAGCCGGGCAGCAACAGTCCCTATCGGGACCGCTCGATCGACGAGAACCTGGATCTCTTCACCCGCATGCGCAACGGCGAGTTCAAGGATGGCGAGCACATCCTGCGGGCGAAGATCGACATGGCCTCTCCGAACCTGAACATGCGCGACCCGGCCATCTACCGCATTCGCCATGCACATCACCACCGCACCGGCGACGACTGGCCGATCTACCCGATGTACGACTACGCCCACTGCGTGTCGGACGCCATCGAGCGAGTCACGCACTCGCTGTGCACGCTGGAGTTCGAGGACCACCGCCCGCTGTACGACTGGTTCATCGACAAGCTCGCCGACCTGGGCTTCTTCGAGCGCCCGCTGCCGCAGCAGATCGAGTTCTCGCGGCTGAATCTGACCTACATGCCGCTGTCCAAGCGGAAACTGATCCAGCTGGTCGAGGGCGGACACGTCGACGGCTGGGACGACCCGCGCATGCCGACGCTCAAGGGCGCGCGCCGTCGCGGCTTCACCCCGTCCGGGTTCAAGCTGTTCACCGACCGCATCGGCGTGTCCAAGTCCGACAGCCTGATCGACTTCGGCGTGCTCGAGGACTGCATGCGCGAGACCTTGAACGAGTCGGCCGAGCGCCGCATCGGCGTGCTCGACCCGTTGAAGCTCGTGCTGGTGAACTTCCCCGAGGACCACGAGGAAACGTGCCACGCCCCCAACCACCCGCAGAAGCCGGACTGGGGCAAGCGCGAGGTCACGCTCACCCGCGAGCTGTGGATCGAGCGCGGCGACTTCGCCCTCGACCCGCCGAAGAAGTACTTCCGCCTCAAGCCCGACGGCGAGGTGCGCCTGCGCTACGGCTTCATCATCAAGCACGTCGGCCACGACCTCGATGACGAGGGCAACGTCACCTGCGTCTACGCCGAGTACGACCCGGACACCAAGTCCGGCACACCCGGCGCGGACGCCCGCAAGGTCAAGGGCAACATCCACTGGCTGTCGGCACGTGACGCCGTCGAGACGGAGATCCGCCAGTACGACCGGCTGTTCAACGTCCCCGCCCCGGGCGCGCGCCGCGAGGGGGACGAGCCGGACGTCGAGCGCGATTTCCTCGACGACCTCAACCCCGACTCGATCCACACCCAGACGGCCTATCTCGAGGCCGGCGCGGCCAACGCCGAACCCGAATCGATCTACCAGTTCGAGCGCCACGGCTACTTCGTCGCCGACCAGAAGGAGCACGTGCCCGGTCAGCGTCCGGTGTTCAACCGGGCCGTGACCCTGCGCGACTCCTGGGGCAAGGGAAAGTAGTCGGGGTACCGACGCCGCCCGACATGCGCAACTCGTTCGCCCGGGGCGAGCATGCGTCGTGAGCGCCTGCCTACAGGCGTAGTCGCGTGGCCGGTTCGGGCGCATCGGCCCATGCGCCAAACCCGGTCGCTCACCTGCTAAGGTGGGGAAAATCCAGGTCATCGCCGCCCCGGCACCCGTCAACCGGAGACCCGCATGCTCCCCGAGCGCCTGACACGGTTTCGTTCGACGATCCTGATCCCGGTGTTCCTGCCGGCCATCCTGGTCGTGGCGCTACTGGTTATCGGCACCATCAGCGACCCGGACCGGGCCGGGGAACTGTTCGCCACCCTGCTCAGGGCGATCACCGCGGACTTCGGCTGGTTCTACGTCCTAGCGGTGGCCACCTTCCTGGTCTTCCTGGTGGTTGTCGCGGTATCACCGTGGGGACGCATCAAGCTCGGGCCGGATCACGCCCGCCCCGAATACAGCTTCTCGTCGTGGTTCGCCATGCTGTTCTCGGCCGGCTACGGCATCGCGCTGCTGTTCTTCGGCGTTGCCGAGCCGGTGCTGCACTATGCCAACCCGCCGGAGGCCGAGGCTCTTACCCGGCAGGCCGCCGAGCAGGCCCTGCAGATCTCGTTCTTCCACTGGGGCTTCCACATCTGGGCCATCTACGGGCTGGTAGGACTGGTGCTGGCCTACTTCGCCTTCCGCCAGGGTTTGCCGCTGTCGATGCGCTCGGCGCTCTACCCGCTGATCGGGGAACGCATCTACGGGCCGATCGGCCACACGGTGGACGTCTTCGCCATCCTCGGCACGCTGTTCGGCCTGGCCACGACGCTCGGCATCTCGGTGACACAGATCAATTCCGGGCTCAACTATCTCTGGCCCGGCATCCCCGTGCATGTCGGGGTGCAGATCGGCACGATCGCGATCATCACCTCGCTGGCCACCGTATCGGTGGTCGCGGGCATGGACCGGGGCATCCGGCGGCTGTCCCTGATCAACATGATCCTCGCCGCCCTGCTGGTGCTGTTCGTGTTCCTCGTCGGCCCGACCATCTTCATCCTCGAAGCCTTCGTGCAGAACACCGGTGCCTACCTGGACGGCATCATCGCGCGGACTTTCAACCTGCAGGCCTACGTCGGCGGCGAGTGGATCGGCAACTGGACGCTGTTCATCTTCGGCTGGACGATCGCCTGGGCACCATTCGTCGGGCTGTTCATCGCCAAGATCAGCCGCGGCCGGACCATCCGGCAGTTCGTCTTCGGCGTGATGCTGGTGCCGACACTGTTCACCTTCTTCTGGTTCTCGGTCTTCGGCGACACCGCGCTGCACGCGATCATGCACGAGGGCTACACCGCGCTGATCGACGAGGTGAACGCCGACCAGGCCATCGCCCTGTTCAAGCTCTTCGAGCACCTGCCGTTCACCGCGATCGTCTCGTTCGTCACCATCCTGCTGATCGTGACCTTCTTCGTCACCTCGGCCGACTCGGGCGCGCTGGTGATCGACTCGCTCGCCTCCGGCGGCGCCCTCAAGACCCCGGTGGTCCAGCGGATCTTCTGGGCCGCGCTATCCGGTGTTGTCGCCTCGGTCCTGCTCCTCGCCGGCGGGCTCAAGGCCCTGCAGACCGCCGCGGTCACCTCGGCCCTGCCCTTCGCCATCATCATGTTGATCGCCGGCGTAGGCCTGTGGCAGGCCCTGCGCATCGAGAGCCAGCGCGACATCAGCCTGCAGTACAAGATGACCTCGGGACGCACCGGGATCGCCGGCAAGGCCTCCTGGCAGGACCGCATCACGAGCCTGGTGACCTTCCCGGACCGGGAGAGCGTCGCCGGATTCATCCGCGAGAACGTCCGGCAGGCCATGGACACGGTGGCAACGGAACTGGAGGAGCGCGGCTGGCCGGTGAGTGTCAGCATGGACGAGGAACGCCCCCGCGCGCGCCTGACCGTCAACCGGCCCGGCTTCTTCGACTTCTTCTACGAGGTCCGGCTGCAGAGCTACGCCAAGCCGACCCTGGCCTTCCCCCAGATCCAGCAGGCCGGCAGCGGCGGCGAGCGCTATTACCGGGCGGAGGTGTTCATGCGTCGCGGCGGTCGGGCCTACGACATCTACGGCTACGACACCGACCTGATCATCGAGGACATCATCGACCAGTTCGAACGCTACCTGCACTTCGTGCGGACCTCTCCGGGCGTCCTGCCCTGGCGCATGGACGAGTTCGACGATGATCTCAAGGGAGAGGCAGACCGGCCGCCGAAGTAGGAGCGGCTTCAATCGCGAGACGTCGGAAGTGTGACGCCCGAAGGCGCTCCAGCGAATAAAGATCGATCAGTGGCTCAGCGTCCACCAGCTGACCAGGAACACCACGGCCGCCCCGATCAGCAGCCACAGCCCCAGCCGCCCCGATTCCGCGGGGTCGGCATCGCCGGGCCCGGGTTCGCGCGGCGATGCGTCCTCCCGTCCCTCGTAGGTCCGGATCAGTTCCCGTGCCCGTGGTTCGTCCCGCTCGTCGAGCAACTGCACCCGGGCGAAGTCCCGGGGCGCGAGTCCGCCCACGGCACCCTGCTGGTACTGGCCGGCAACCTCGGCCTCGATGCCCTCGGCATTCAGCATGCCGCAGACGATGTGCGCCTCGAGCACGTCGCCGGCCTCGTAGATGGTCTTCATGGGTCTTCTTCCCGGTTGTCCGCACTGCGGGTTTGCACTTCCTTTGATGTAGACTACGCGCCATTCACGTCCAAGCATCAAGATTGCCATGACCCAGGAAAACACCCCCCTCACCTACCGCGACGCGGGCGTCGACATCGATGCCGGCAACAGCCTGGTCGAACGCATCAAGCCCGCGGTCAAGCGCACCCAGCGCCCCGAGGTCATGGGTGGCCTGGGCGGTTTCGGCGGGCTGTTCGCCCTGGACACGACCAAGTTCAGGCAACCGGTACTGGTGTCGGGCACCGACGGGGTCGGCACCAAGCTGCGCCTGGCGATCGATCTCGGCAAGCATGACGCCATCGGCATCGACCTGGTCGCCATGTGCGTCAACGACATCCTGGTCACCGGCGCCGAGCCGCTGTTCTTCCTCGACTACTACGCCACCGGCCGGCTCGACGTCGACGTCGCCGCCCAGGTGGTCGAGGGCATCGCCAATGGCTGCGAGCAGGCCGGCTGTGCCCTGATCGGCGGCGAGACCGCCGAGATGCCCTCGATGTACGAGGAAGGCGACTACGATCTGGCCGGCTTTGCCGTCGGTGCGGTCGAGAAGGACCAGTTGATCGACGGCAGCAAGGTCGCCGCCGGCGACAAGCTCATCGCCCTGCCCGCCTCCGGTCCGCACGCCAACGGCTACTCGCTGATCCGCAAGATCATCGAACGCGCCCAGCCGGACTGGAACACCACCGAGGGCAAGCAGCTGATCGAGCAACTGCTCGCCCCGACCCGCATCTACGCGCGTGCCGTCAAGGCACTGGCCGAGCAGGTCGACATCCACGCGATGAGCCACATCACCGGCGGCGGACTGACCGAGAACCTGCCGCGCGTCTACCCGGATCACTTGGCCGCGGCCATCGACTGGTCGAGCTGGCAACGCCCGACGGTGTTCGACTGGCTGGCCGAGCAGGGCAATGTCGAGATCGGCGAGATGCGCCGTACCTTCAACAACGGTGTCGGGATGGTGGTGATCGTCGCCGCCAACCAGGCCGACGCGGCCGTTTCGGCGATGAACGCCGCCGGCGAGAAGGCCTGGATGATCGGCGAGATCGTCGAGCGGGGTAACGGCGAGCCCGTCACCTACCGCTGATGGCGGCGGCGAACAAAGCGAGGCTGGTGGTACTGGCCTCCGGCAACGGCTCGAACTTCCAGGCGATCATCGATGCCTGCGAGGCCGGCCGGATCGACGCCGAGGTCGTGCTGCTTGTCGTCAACCGGCCCGGCGCCTACGCGCTCGAACGCGCGAAAGAGCACGGCATCCCCGCCCGCCTGATCGACCACAAGGACTACGCCGACCGCGAGTCCTTCGACGCCGCCATGGCCGAGGCCATCGACGAGGCACGGCCCGACTGGATCATCATGGCCGGCTTCATGCGCATCCTCACCGACGGCTTCGTCGACCGGTTCCGTGGGCGCCTGATCAACATCCATCCCTCGCTGCTGCCGAAGTACCCCGGCATGGATACCCATGCGCGGGCGCTGGAAGCCGGCGATACGGTTCACGGCGCGACCGTGCACTTCGTCACCCCGACCGTGGACGGCGGCCCGCCGATCGTGCAGGGCCGCCTCGAGATCCTCGACAACGACGATGTCGACTCGCTCAAGCAGCGCATCCATGGCGTCGAGCACCGCATCTATCCGCTCGCGATCGATTGGCTGGTCAAGGGAACGATCGACTTCGATCGCGCCGCCGCCCAGACGAGCCCCGCAGTGGTCGATGCCTCCGGTGCGCTGATCGTACCGCCCAGCCCCTGATCGAAACGCGAGACTCACGCCCTCTGTAGACACATGCCCTGCAGGCGCGAGCCCTGTGTCCACAAGCAGGCAAATCCGCCCGGGACCCGCTCCCACAATGAGTTACCGCCACCCGGCTTTAGCCAACAACCACGGCATCGCGGCCATCAGGAGCAGGCTGAGCGCGTAGGCCGTGCCGGCCACCGGGTCACGCCCGCCCAGGTACTCCGCCAGCGTCAGTCCGCGCAGGCCGAGCACCAGAATGATCTCCGCGAGCAGCAACCAGCCCACGGCCAGCGTACCGACAGCCAACCGTGTCGGCACCGCCGCGGACAGCGCGAACCGGCGCACCGTCCAGCGGGCAGCCAAAACGACCACCAGCCACATCACCGGCATCTCGGCCAGCTCCGCGGCCCGGGTGCCCAACCACGGGGCCAGCCACAGCTCCCGCACCACGCCGAGGGCGAAGCCGGCGGCGAACACCCACAGGAAATAGGCCGTGCCGGCTTTGAGCACCCTCATGGTTTTCCTGCCTCCAGGCCTTTGGCCATCAAAAGAAAAGGGCCCACCTGAACCAGGCGGGCCCTAGGGGCATTGCCATCGATCGGATCGATCAGCCCTTGAGCATGCCGTAGAGCTCATCCTTGAGCGCCAGGCGCTCCTTCTTGAGCTCCTCGAGGTGCTCGTCGGTGACCGGCATCTCCTGCTTCTCCAGCCGCTCGACTTCCTTGGTCAGCTCGTCGTAACGCTCGAACTGCTTGTGGAAATGCGAATCACTGGTCTTGAGCTCGTGAATGCGATCCTTGAGCTCCGGAAATTCATGCGCCAGATCGTGATGGTCTACCTGCATCGGTCACCTCGGTTTTGGATTGGAAATGCGCCGGTTCAGCCCGGCCGGGGACAAGGGTAGATCATACCCTGACGCCCGACACGCGTCTGCTCCGGCTGCACTGCAAATCCGTCCGAATCACGCCTAGAAACGGGCGTTGAGCTGCACGCCCAGGATGTCGACCTCACCGCTGTACTCGCCCGTCAGACGATTGGGAATGGCCGATTCGGTGGTGTTGTCGATGCGGCTGTCGTTGAGCCACAGGTGCGTGTAGCCCAGGTCGACGGACCAGTTCGCGGCCATTTCGTAGCCGACCCCCACCGAACTCCAGATCCGATCGGCATCCGGCAGGCGGGTGGTGCGGTACTCGGCGCTAGGCACGGGCGTCGGGTCGTAGGCCGTGCCGGCCCGCAGGGTCCAGCGCGGGGCGACCTGCCATTCGCCACCCACCGCGACGCGCAGGGCGTCGTCCCAGTTCTCGGTGGTCAGCAGGTCATCGCGGCCACCGCCCTGCTCGACGCGCAGTTCGTCGAAGCTCGACCAGCCGGTCCACAGCAGGCCCAGCGAACCGGTCAGCGCCTCGGAGAAGGCATGCGTCATGCTCGCCGCCATGCTCGGCGGCAGGTCCAGCCCGGCCCGGGCGGCGCTGTCGGCGAACGCCGGGCTGCCGGCCAGCGCGGGCGGCATCTCGTAGTCGACGTCGCCTTGCAGCTTGTGGTCGATCCCCGAACGGTAGCTCAGACCGAAGCGGGTGCGGTCGGTCGCCTGCCAGAGCACCCCGAGGTTGTAGCCCACGGACCAGTCGTCTCCGTCGATGCGGACATGGCCATCGCTGTCCACGTCGCCCGGCGTGAGCCCGAGCTGGGTGCAGGTTTCCGGGCCCTGCGCGGCCACGCAGGCCGCGCCGCCATCGATTGCCGAGGTCAGCTCCGCCTGGGCGTACTGCACGTTGATTCCTGCCCCCACGGTAAAGCGCGGCGTGAGGTCGTAGCTGATCACCGGGTTGATGTCGAGCACCTCCACGTGGCTCTCGACGCCGTGGTAGCGCCCCAGCCAGCCCTCGTCGTACTCCGTGGACAGACCGAAGGGCACGGACAGTGCCAGGCCCACGCGGGTCTTCTCGCCGAGCTGATGGACGATCGAGGCGTTGGGCAGGAGGGCCGACTCGCCCGCATTGCCGCCCAGGCCGCCGTTGATTGGGCCGATCGGGCTTGCCGCGGCGCCCTGATCGAGCTCGAACGTCACGTCGATGTAGTTGATGCCGCCGGAGACCGCCGTGCCATCGACCAGCGCCATGGACGCCGGGTTGCCGAAAATGGCGTTCGACTGACCGTTGCCGGTGGCCAGGTTCGCGTAGGCCTGGCCGAGATCGGTGGCGTTCTGCTCCATCAGGGCAAAGCCTGCGGCGTGCGCCTGGCCAGCCATCATTGCCGTTGCCAGCGACACGGCGGCCGCAAGAGAGCTCTTGGGGGTGCGTTTCACGGGGGACTCCTCTTCTTTCCTTTCGTTTTTTCTATTCGATTGGTACGACGACGGGCCGACCGATGACGGGCAGCCCGCGGGTATTTGCCTCCCTGCGGAAGATCGTCTCGCAGCTGAACCACGTCGACGGACGGTCGCCTTGCATCGGCCCGGCTCAAGGTCCGCAGCGGTATCGGATTCGTGCAGCGTTTCCCTAGCGGCTGGCGAACAGGGCCTCGATGTCCTCGGCGTGTGCCTTCTCGATCAGCGGACGCTTGAGCTTCTGCGTCGGGGTCATCAGGCCGTCCTCGATGGTCCACGGCTCGGTCAGGATCTTCACGCGACGGATCTGCGCATAGCCGGGGAAGTCGGACAGACGCCCGTTGATGCGCTTGAGCACCAGTTTCTCCACGAAGCGGTCCGTCAGCGTCTCCGGGTCCTCCGGGTCCATGTCGAAGTCGCGCATCAGGCCGGCGAAGGTCTCCGGCTCGACCACGACCAGCGCGGCGAGCTGGTAATGACCTTCCCCCAGCACCATCACCTGGTCGACCAGCGGGTCGAGCCCGATCGCCGTTTCCATCGCCGCCGGCGGCACCTTCTCGCCGTTGGCCATCACGATGATGTCCTTGAGCCGGCCGGTGATGCGGATGTGGCCATCCTCGTCGATCGCCGCCTGGTCGCCGGTGTGCAGCCATCCCTTCTCGTCGATGGCAGCGGCGGTGGCCTCGTCGTTCTTCCAGTAGCCCTGCATCACGCCGGCACCCTTGACGAGGAGCTCGTCCTGCTCGCCGAGGCGCACCTCGACGCCATCGAGCACCGTGCCGATGGTCTCGGGGCGGTTGTTCTCGGGGCGGTTGACGGAGACCACGGGGCTCGCCTCGGTCAGACCATAGCCTTGCAGCACCGGCACACCGATGCCGGTAAATACCGTCGCCAATTCCGGGGACAGCGGCGCGCCACCGCAGATGGCGTAACGCAGCCGTCCACCGAGGCGCTCGCGCAGCTTGGCCGCCACCAGCCGGTCGAACAGCGGCCAGAAGGCGGCCTTCCACGCACTGCCACCGCGCCCCTGCGCGCGCTCGAATCGGGCCGTGCCCACCGAGACAGTGCGCTCGAACAGCGTCTGCGCGAACTTGCCCTTCTTCTTCAGCGCCGAGCCGATCCGGTCGTAGACGCGCTCGTAGACACGCGGCACGGAGATCAGGAGCGTCGGCTTGATGATCCCGAGATCCTCGCCCAGCTGCTGCGCCGAGCGGGCAAAGGCCACGGTCGAGCCGCAGATCATGGGCAGGTAGTAGCCGCCGGTGCGCTCGAGCGTGTGCGACAGCGGCAGGAAGGACAGGAACAGGTCATCGCCGGTGATCGAGGCGACCTTCGAGCAGGCGAAGGCGTTTTCCAGCATGTTGCTGTGCGTGAGCATCACGCCCTTGGCGCGCCCGGCGGTGCCGGAGGTATAAACGATCGAGGCCAGCGTCTGGCCGTCGGCCTCCAGTCGCACCGGCTCGCCCCGCGCGCCGAAGGTCCAGTCGGCGAAGGACTCGAGGTGCTTGTCCTTGGCGCCGTCCTCGGCGTCGACCGGCGCCAGCGTGATGATCCGCTTGAGGGTCTCGAAACCGTCCGCGACCGCCTCCAGCCCACGCCACTGCCGCCGACCGTCGACGACCAGCAGCTTGGCGCCGGTCTCCTTGATGATCTTCGCCACGTTGAGCGGGCGATCGTCCGTGTACAGCGGCACGGTCACCAGCCCGAGCCCCAGCGCGGCCTGGTCGAACAGCACCCACTCGCGGGCGTTTCGCAGCATGATCGCGATGCGATCGCCGGCCTCCAGGCCGTCACGCGTCATCGCCGCCTGGATGCGCCCCACCTCGTAGGCCATGTCGCCCCAGGTGGTGTCGATCCAGTCCTGGCAGCCGGGATCGTACTGGCGGTACGCGATCGCCCCGGGCGTGCGCTCGACACGCTCGAAAAAAAGCCCGCTCAGGTTGACGGCCTGCGCAGGCGTGACGCGGTGATCCGCTTGGGTCGGGTTGGGCGAGGACATCGTCTTCCTCCGGGTTGCATCCTGATAGTCGCCGGAGTGTAACAGCGCGGTTACACGAGGTAACGGCATAGAGTTTTATGCCCCATCAAGGCCAAAAACCTTGTTGCAATGCCATTTATCAGTCGACCGAACATTTGGTGGCAACGTCGCGTTCTGGCGCAGGAGGGAGGTTTCGCACGCCAGTCAAGTGATGTGGCACGAACTGATCGCCCTGCCCGGCGTGCGAGGACATTTTCTTGCTTGTCCAAGAAAAGGCCCGAAAAGAAGGACACCCCACGGCTTGGCCCTTCGGGCCTTCGAGGCCGGACCGCGTCCGACCTCGAAGCCTCACGACCGACGGCGGGCTCGGGGCCGCCTCGACGCGACGTCGTGTCGCGGCGCGCCTCGGAGCGACGTCCCTGTCGCTCCGATCCCGGCCACCCGACGGTCGTGAGGCAAGCCGAAAGGGGACGAAACCTTCGTTCGCCGCCGTGCCGCGACCTAACGTTTCGGCACTTCAGATCGGATCAGATGGCGACCGGGTCGATCTCCTGAGTGACGCTGTCACCACGTTCGATCTCGGCACGACGCAACTCGTATTCCATTTGCAGGTTGAGCCAAAATCGCGCCGTGGTGCCGAAATATCGCGCCAGTCGCAGAGCCGTGTCCGCCGTCACGCCACGCCGCTCGAGCACGATGTCGTTGATGCGGCTGGGCTGGACCTTCAGCGCCTTGGCCAGTGCATTGGCGCTCAGCTCCATCGGCTCGAGATAGTCCTCTCGCAGAATCTCGCCCGGGTGCACCGGGCGCATGCCGTTCTTGATAGCCATCAGCTCACCCTCCTCCGCATTCAGTGGTAATCCACCAGTTCGACGTCTTCCGGCCCGCGGTCGGTCCAGCGGAAGCACAGACGCCATTGGGCGTTGACCCGGATGCTGTGCTGCCCCGCGCGATCCCCGGTCAGCGCCTCCAGCCGGTTGCCCGGTGGCGACGCCAGGTCCTCCAATGCTTCCGCCGCATGCAGCTGGATCAGCTTGCGCTCGATGATGCGTCGGATATCCGACCATCGGCGGGATCGTCCGGTCTCGAACAGCCTCTGCGTGTCCCTGCAGCGAAAGCTCCTGATCATGGTTACGAGCGTATACCGTTTACCGGTAGGCGGCAAATGTATCGGTTAATACCCACGGCCAGGGCGACCCTCCACGGGGAACACTGGAAAATGTCCAGACGTTGGGAGAGTGTTTCGCACGCCGGGCACGGCATACGAGAGAACCTGTTCTGAGCAAACAGCGCGTGAAACAACCCCAACCGTTCTAGCTAAATAACACTAGTCCCTCACACCGTGGCACTTAATCAAAGGCCGGGGAGTAGTTACTCGTCGAGGAAATAGTCACTGTCTAGTTTTTTGAGCTCGTATACAGAGGCAGTGGACACACCCACACCGTGGTCGATCATCAACCGGGCTAGACGTCGCCCGTCGAGGAGGATAATGCGATTGTCAATGAGGCTGGCATATTCGAGCGCCTCGCGGGTAAAACTTGAAGTGGTGATGAAAACCCCTTTCTTCGCACGACGACCTTGCAAGGCCCCGGCGAACTTCTGAATTTCCGGTCGACCGACAACACCTTCCCAACGTTTGGCTTGCAGATAGATCACATCCAAACCAAGCGGATCTTCGTCGATGATCCCGTCGATACCACCATCGCCGCTCTTTCCCACAGCCCTTGCGGCGTCATTTCTTTCGCCGCCATAACCCATGGCCACGAGGACATCGACAACAAGCCGTTCGAAAAAGTCGGGCGTAACTTGTTTGATCTGATCGAGCAAGTCGATTTCGAGATTGCCCCGTATGGTCTTCCAGGCAATTTCGAGGACCTCTTCCGGTGTCTGCTCATCGTCATAAGAAGATGACGAAGACGTACTTTCTTCCGCGTTACCCGCCGACCCGTTGTTCCGCTGATAACGAAAATCCAAGAATCCTTGATACCGCTCAAGATAGCGATTCGTGATCCGCGCTGGACCGGACTTGATCGCCTCTCGGCCGGCGTCCGTGATCGCGAATACGCCACGGCGTTTAGCTTCGAGAAGCCCTGCTTTCTTGAGATGCGTTGCGGCCCAAGCTACCCGGTTGTAGAACAGCTTGGCTCGCCCGCTTGGGAGCATTTGCTCGCGCTCTTCTTCGCTCAAATCGAAAGCGTCGGCCAACGCGTCGTGAGCGTCACGTAAACGACGCTCGTCAGCACCCGCGGCGTACTCGAGCAATGGGCGATTAAGAGTCTGGAAGTCTGGGATTGCCATCAACGGCTTCCTTGATGTTCGAGGCAAATTCAATCTGAATGAGAAGCCTACGCAGACCTACTGCTTGTTGGCTACAACATCCAGCGCGGTGGAGTAGCAGTGAGTGACTATGAGCCGCGTCCGGGGTAATAAGCCGCCGCCCTAGTAACAGTATCCAACTCCTCCAACCGCCCCATCAACGTAGCCTCCGGCGCCACCCGCCACTCGTCGGCCAGCCGAAACGCCCCCCGCCCCAACTCACTCTGCACCTCGACAATCACCGGCAACCCCTCCGCCTCGCGGAACGGCTCGACGATATCCAGCAACCGCTCGGTCGCCTCGACGCCGCAGTCGGGAGTGAGCGCGATGGTGACGCACTGCGCGAACCGCGCCCGCGCCTCGCCCAGCGTATAGAGCCGCTTGTGACGAATGCGCAGGTTGCCGTTGAACGAATCGAAGGAGACGTCACCCTCGACGATCACCAGTTGGTCGCGGCCGACGCGGTCGGCCAGGGTCTCGATGTCGTCGCCCACCAGCCGCATCTCGCCGCGGCCGCGACCGTCGTCGAGGGTGATGAATAGCTGCTTATCGCCGCTCTGCGTGCGCATGGTGCGCTCGGCGACGCACAGCCCGGCCACCACGGCCGGCGTACCGCGGACGAAGCCACCGCCGGCAGCGGCCGAGGCGGCCTCGGCCTTGTCGGTGAGGGCGTCGAGACGCCCGGTGATGAAGCATTCGAGCTCGTCGAGGTACTGGTTGATCGGGTGGCCGGTGAGGTACAGCCCGAGCATGTTCTTCTCGAGACGCAGGCGCTCGTCGTCGGACCACTCGGGGACCGGCCGGATGGGGCTGGCGACGGCCGTCTCCGGCTCGTCCATGCCGCCGAACAGATCGCTCATGCCGGCCTCGGCGGCGTTGGCGACCTGGCTGGCCGCCTTCATCGCCTCGGGGATGTGGGCGTGCAGGGCCGCCCGTGAGGGCCCGAGCTCGTCGAGCGCCCCGGCGCAGACCATGGCTTCCAGCACGCGCTTGTTGAGCGTGCCGGCACCGACGCGCTGGCAGAAGTCGTTCATGTCGCGGAACGGGCCGTTCTCGGCGCGCTCCTCGACGATGCGCTGGATGACGCCCTCGCCCACTCCGCGGATCGCGCCGAGGCCGTAGACGATCTCGCGCTCGCCGCCGGCGGTAAAGCGGTAGGCGCAGCGCTGCACCGAGGGCGGCACCACGTCGAGCTCCATGCGGCGGCATTCCTCGATCAGCCCCACCACCTTGTCGGTGTTGTCCATGTCCGCGGAAAGCACGGCGGCCATGAAGTACGCCGGGTAGTGGGCCTTGAGCCAGGCGGTCTGGTAGGCGACCAGCGCGTAGGCGGCCGAGTGCGACTTGTTGAAGCCGTAGCCGGCGAATTTCTCCACCAGGTCGAAGATGTAGCCGGCCTGATCGACATCGACGCCCTTTTCCTTGGCGCCATCGAGAAAGATCTGGCGCTGCTTGGCCATTTCCTCGGCCTTCTTCTTGCCCATCGCCCGGCGCAGCAGGTCAGCGCCGCCCAGGGTGTAGCCGGCCAGGATCTGGGCGATCTGCATGACCTGTTCCTGGTAGACGATCACCCCGTAGGTGGGCTTCAAGACCTCCGTGAGCCAGGGGTGGAGGTACTCGACCTCCTGCTCACCCTTCTTCCTGAGGATGAAGTCGTCGACCATGCCCGAATCGAGCGGCCCCGGGCGGAACAGGGCCACCAGGGCGATGATTTCCTCGAAGTTGTCCGGCTGGAGCTTCTTGATCAGGCCCTTCATGCCCTTGGACTCGAGCTGGAACACCGCGGTGGTCTCGCAGCGCTTCAGCAGCTCGAAGCTCTTCGGGTCGTCCATCGGGATCGCCGAGATATCGATCGGCTCCTCGCCAGACTGCTCGCGCGTGGCGTTGATGGCCTTGAGCGCCCAGTCGATGATGGTGAGGTTGCGCAGGCCCAGGAAGTCGAACTTGACGAGCCCCACGGCCTCGACGTCGTCCTTGTCGAGCTGGGATGCCGGCGAGGCGTGGTTGGCCTCGCAGAACATCGGCGTGAAGTCGGTGAGCTTGCTCGGGGCGATCAGCACCCCGCCGGCGTGCTTGCCCACCGAACGCGGCAGGCCCTGGAGTGCCCGGCCCATGTCGACGATGGCCTGCACTTCCTCGTCGCGGTCGTAGAGCTCCTTCAGGTCCGCCGAGTAGCGCTCGGGCTCCTTCTGGCTCTTCTCCGTGCGCCCGAGGGCGTCGTCGAGCGAGACGTCCATGCCCGGCTTGAAGGGGATGAGCTTGGCGACCCGGTCGACGAAACCGTAGGGATAGCCCAGCACCCGGCCGACGTCGCGCACCACCGCCTTGGCGGCCATGGTGCCGTGGGTGGCGATCTGCGAGACCGCGTCGCGGCCGTAGCGCTCGGCGACGTAGTCGATCACCCGGTCCCGGCCTTCCATGCAGAAGTCGATATCGAAGTCGGGCATCGAGACCCGTTCGGGGTTCAGGAACCGCTCGAACAGCAGGTCGTAGGCCATCGGGTCGATGTCGGTGATCAGCAAGGCCCACGCGACGATCGAGCCCGCGCCCGAGCCCCGGCCCGGCCCGACCGGGATGTCCTGGCGCTTGGCCCACTGGATGAAGTCCGCGACGATCAGGAAGTAGCCGGGGAAGCCCATCTGGATAATCACGTCCAGCTCGCGCTCGAGCCGCTCGCGGTAGGTCTGGTGGTCTTCGGCCGGCACGCGTTTCAGGCGTTCTTCCAGCCCCTGCGCGGAGAGCTCGCGCAAGTAGTCCGACTCGGTCTGCCCCGCGGGCGTCGGGAAGTTGGGCAGGAAATTCTCGCCCAGTTTCAACGTGACGTTGCACCGCTCGGCAATGGCGAGGCTGTTGTCAGTCGCCTCGGGAATATCGGCGAACAGCTCGCGCATCTCGTTGGCGGTGCGCAGGTACTGGCGGTCGGAGTAGTCGCGCGGGCGGCGCGGGTCCTCGAGCGTACGCCCCTGGTTGATGCAGACGCGCACCTCGTGGGCATCGAAGTCCGACTGGTCGAGAAAGCGCACGTCGTTGCTGGCGACCACCGGCAGATCATTGGCGATGGCGAGATTCACCGCCGACTCGATGAACGCGCCCTCGTTGACGCGGTTGGTGCGCGTGAGCTCGAGGTACAGCCGGTCGGGGAAGCGCTGGGTCCAGAAGGCGAGCGCGCCGTCGACGATGTGGTCCAGCCCGTGGACCAGGCCGCGGCCAAGGTCGCTGTCCACGCCGATCAGCGCGATCAGGCCATCGGTCTTCTCGGGCGTGAGCCACTCGCGGTTCAGACAGGGCTTGTCGTCGTGCTGGCCCTCGCAATAGGCCAGCGAGAGCAGTTCGGTGAGATGCAAAAAGCCTGTGTCGTTCTGCGCGAGCAGCACCACGCGCGACGGCGGGGTCTGGGCGTTCTCGTAGACAAAACAGTCCGCGCCGAAGATCGGCTTGATCCCCGCACCGAGCGCGGCCTTGTAGAACTTCACCATCGCGAACAGGTTTCCCTGGTCGGTCAACGCGATGGCGGGCATGCCGCGTTCCTTGGCCTGGGCGACGGCGTCCTTGACCCGCAGGGTGCCGTCGATCAGCGAGTATTCGCTGTGAACGTGCAGGTGGACGAAGCTCATTTGCCCTCCAGCATGGCGAGCGTCTCGGCCTCCATGTCCTTCAGATCCTGCATTTCCCCGTCGGTAAAGCCGGCGGCCTTGCGACCGAACTCGTCGTAGGGGCCGCGGATGCGCCCGGCCATGTACTGCTGCAACAGCTCGCGGAAGGTCTGCCGCGGATCGACGCCGCGCTGTTCGCAGGCGTAGCGGAACCAGCGGGTGCCGATGTGCACGTGCTGGATTTCCTCGTTGTAGATCACGTCGAGGATGTCGATCAGCGGCTGGTCGTCGTACTGGGCGAGCTTGCGCTGGATGCCGGGGGTCACGTCCAGCCCGCGGGCCTCGAGGACCCGAGGGATCAGCGCCATGCGCACCATCACGTCGTGCTCGGTGCCGTGGACGGTCTCCCACAGGCTGGCGTGGGCCGGGAACGAGCCGTACCGGTAGCCCCGCTCGCGCAGGTAGGCGTCCAGCAGTTCGAAGTGCTTGGCCTCGTCGCGGGCCACCGACAGCCAGTCACGGTAGAAATCCGCGGGCATGGCATCGAAGCGGTAGCAGGCGTCCAGGCCGATGTTCATGGCGTTGAACTCGATATGCGCGAACGAATGCGCCATCGACGCGCGGCCTTCGGGCGTGGCCGGGCCGCGCTTGACCACGTCCTTCGGCGAAACCAGCTCGGGACGCTCGGGTCGGCCCGGGTCGGGCACCGGCTCGACGGACGGGGGCGGAGTGGGCACGTCCGCGTCGGGGGTGTTCATGGCGCGGTCATACAGCGCACGCACGCCATCGGCCTTCACCGCCGGGTCGTTCTCGCGAAGCAGGATGCCGGCACGTTCGCGGATCGTCTGGCTCATCCCCGCCCTCCGCGTTTCCTGGCGCGCTGGATCAAGAAGTCGCGCAGGTCGTCCTCGAGCTGGCGGTAGCGGGCGATCGCGGCCCGCCCGGTCTCGGTCACGGTGGCGTGCCCGCCGCCGGCGCCGCCGACCTCCTTGGCGACATACGGCTCGTCCTCGAGCTGGTTGACCTCCTGGATCAGCGACCAGGCACGCTTGTAGCTCATGCCCAGCCGGCGGGCGGCGTGGCTGATGGAGCCGAGCTCGTCGATCGCCTCCATCAGTCGCACCTTGCCCACCCCGAGGTAGTGCTCGCCGGCGTCATCGACCAACCACAGGCGTGCATGAATACCGGGGGCGTAGGCTTCCCCGGGAAGGCGATTCTGACGGGATTTCTTCGGCATGCGGGTACGATCCGGGACACGGGAAAACCAGGGAACGCCCGAAGGAATCCGGCTACCTCTCCGCGCGTCCTGGCGGCCAATCGCTCGCCAGGCCATCCGCGGCAGCCGGATTCGTTCAGGGATTCCGTACGGACGGTCGGGCCATGATAACCGAGCGGGCAAGGATTGAGGCAAGCCGTCCCGCTTAGCAAGGGACCGTGTCGCGCCCTCCCCCACCGGACGGTCAACGCGGCCCCGAACCTCACCGACTATCCCGTGGATATCCGTTAGACTGGAGTGATTCGCACAGCCTGCAGGTATGCCGCCATGTCCGACACGAATCGTCCGCAAGCCGACCGTCCCGAGCACGTCCTCGGGGAGCTGTCCGTCGAAACCTTCCTGCGCGAGTACTGGCAGAAGAAGCCGGTACTCATCCGCGGCGCGATCCCCGGCTTCGAGAGCCCCATCTCGCCCGAGGAGCTGGCCGGCATGGCCTGCGAGGAGGACGTGCCGGCGCGCCTGATCCTGGAGCACGGCGACGAGCGCGACTGGCAACTGAAGATGGGGCCGTTCACGGAAGACGACTTCCGCGCCCTGCCCGAGGACGGCTACTCCCTGCTGGTGACCGACTGCGAGAAGATCGTCCCCGAGCTGATGGACGTGGTCGAACGCTTTCGCTTCGTGCCGGACTGGCGCATCGACGACCTGATGATCTCCTACGCGCCGCCGGGCGGCTCGGTGGGGGCGCATATCGACGAGTACGACGTCTTCCTGATCCAGGCGCACGGTCGGCGGCGCTGGATGATCGAGAACCCGCCGGCGCACACCGCCTACCGCGAGGGGCTGGACGTGCGCATCCTCGAGGAATTCACGCCCACCGACGAGTGGGTGCTCGAACCGGGCGACATGCTCTACCTGCCGCCGGGCATCCCGCACCACGGCGTGGCCGTGGACCACTGCATGACCTGGTCGGTGGGCTTCCGTGCACCCACCCAGGCGGACCTGGTCGGCGGTGTCTGCGACCGCCTGGCCACCCTGGCCGAGGAGACTCGCTACTCCGACCCCGACCTCTCGACGGGCGACAACCCCGGCGCGCTGGGCCCGACCACGCGTCGGCACCTCCGCGACTGGGTGCTCTCCAGCCTGTCGGCCGACAGCGCGCGGCTCGACCGCTTCATCGCCGAGACGCTCACCGAGCGGCCGGTGGACCACGCCGTCTTCTATCCGCACTACGACTCCGAGGAGGTCACGGCCATCCTCGACCACATGGGCGAGATCGAGGAAATCCGCCGCACGCCGGCCTCGCGCTGGCTGCTGCTGGAGCCCGAGGGCGAGGATCCCGGCCACCTGTGCATCGATGGGCAGAGCCACGTGCTGGATGCCGAAAGCCTGCCGCTGGCCCGTTTCCTCACGCAGCACGTGCGCTTCGACGGCGAGCCACTGGCAGAGCGCGCCTACAATGCCTCCGCCCGGCTCCTGCTCGACCGGATCCTGTCGGCCGGGCAACTGATGATCCTCGACGAGAACGACGCCGAATTCGACAACTGAAGGAGAACGCACGAATGTCCAACCCGTTTGCCAGTGAATGGGGGCTGATCGGCGCCGGCGAGATCGGCGGCGTACTGGCCCACGGCCTGCTGAAGACCGGCCACCCGGTCTTCCCCATCGGCCGTGACGTGTCCATCGAGGCGGCGCTGGCCGCGAAACCGAACCTCGAGGCGCTGCTGGTCGCCGTGGGCGAGAAGGACCTCGATCCCGTCCTCGAGCAGATCCCCTCCGCCTGGTTCGACCGCGTGGTGCTGATCCAGAACGAGCTGCTGCCGGACGACTGGCGGAAATACGGCATGGAGACGCCCACGGTGGCCTCCATCTGGTTCGAGAAGAAGCCCGGCAAACCGGTCAAGCCGCTGATCTCCTCGCCGGTGCACGGGTCACTGGCCGGCGGTCTCGTGGACGCGATGCAGTCCCTGGACATCCCGGCGCACCGCGTGGATGACGCCGACGAGATGCTCGAGGAACTGGTGATCAAGAACGTCTACATCCTCACCACCAACATCGCCGGCCTCGAGACCGGGGGCGATGTCGAGCACCTGTGGAACGACCACCAGGAATTGGCCCGGAAGATCGCCGCCGACGTCATCCGCCTGCAGGAGGCGCGCGTCGGCCGAGAGCTCGACCACGAGCGACTGATCGCCGGGATGAAAAAGGGCTTCGACGGCGACCCGCAGCACCAGTGCATGGGCCGCAGCGCCCCGCAACGGTTGCAGCGGGCACTGGAGCAGGCCGAGGAACGGGGCATCGACCTGCCCGCGATCCGCGAGATCGCCGCCAGGAACGGCTGAACCGATCCGGTGCCACCTCCCTCCGCGGGGTGGCCGTTCCGCCTCCACCCGGCACCCGGGCGCCACGGCACGGGCCCTCGGCGAACCCGTGTTACCCGATCGACACAAAGAGCCCCTACACTCGGGCTGAACACATCCTCTCACCCTGTCCCAAGGGCAACGCATGCCGACCACGCACCTGCTGGAAATCCGCCCCTCCCTGCCCGAGCGCCTCGCCTGGCTCGGGGATCTCGCCGGCAACCTCTACTACAGTTGGTCCCGGCCGGTGCGCGACCTGTTCGACGCCATCGACACGACCACCTGGACGGACTGCGAAGGCAATCCCGTCCGGTTCCTGCAGCTGGTGCCGCAGTTGCGACTGGAGGCCGCCGCCGAAGATCCGGCGTTCCTGGCGAAGTTCGACTCGGTGGTGCAGGCGTTCGACGCCTACCTGTCCGACACCCGGCCGGGTGCCCTTGCCGATGCCGTCGGCGCCGGGCAGACCGTGGCCTACTTCTGCGCCGAGTTCGGCTTCCACGAATCCCTGCCGATCTACTCCGGCGGGCTGGGCATCCTGGCGGGCGATCACTGCAAGGCCGCCTCCGACCTCGGCCTGCCACTGGTCGGCATGGGGCTTTTGTACCGGCAGGGCTACTTCCAGCAGTGCATCGATGCCGACGGCAACCAGCACGCCCGCTTCGACGACCTCGATTTCGACCACCTGCCCATCCACCCGGTCTCGACCGATGACGGGCCGCTCAAGGTGTCGGTCGACCTGCCCGGTCGTGCAGTGTGGCTGCAGGTATGGCAGGCCCGCGTGGGTCGCGTGTCGGTCTACCTGCTAGATGCGGACCAGCCCGAAAACCGCCCCGAGGACTGCGAGATCACCCACAGGCTCTACGGCGGAGGGCGGCGCACGCGCATCGAGCAGGAAATCCTGCTGGGCGTCGGTGGCGTGCGGGCCCTGCGGGCGCTGGACATCGAGCCCGACGCCTGGCACCTCAACGAAGGGCACGCGGCCTTCGCCATCCTCGAACGGGTGGGCGAGCTGACCGAACGCGGTGTGCCCTTCGCCACCGCCCTGAACACGGTGGCCGCGGGCACACTGTTCACCACCCACACGCCCGTGCCGGCCGGCCACGACGTCTTCCCGCCGGAACTGGTCGACGAATACTGGCAGGCCCAGTTGCCGAGACTGGGGATCGGGCGGGAACAACTGCACGCGCTGGGACACGACCCGGCGCACGACGGCGGCAACTTCAACATGACGGCGCTGGCCCTTCGCGGCTCGCGTCAGCACAACGGGGTCTCGCGGCTGCACGGACAGGTTGCCGCGCGCCTCAGCCAGGGATTCTGGCCGGAGGTGCCGCCCGACGAGAATCCCATGACGTCGGTCACCAACGGGGTGCATGTCGAGACTTTCCTCAGCCACGACCTCACCCGGCTGTTCGACGCCACCCGGGCGGACTGGCGGGAACACCTGCACGAGTCCGGCATCGCCCGCCTGGTCGAACAAACCGCCGAGGACGCGCTCTGGTCGATGCACCTGTCGGCCAAGGCCCACCTGCTCGACGACATCAGGGCACGGCTGACCCGACAGGCCACGCGCTTCGGCCAGAGCCACGTGCGCCTGAAGCGCAAGTGCCGCATCATCGAGCAACCGCCCGAAGACATCCTGCTGATCGGGTTCGCCCGGCGTTTCGCCACCTACAAGCGCGCCGACCTGCTGTTTGCCGATCCCGAGCGGCTGGCGAGGATCATCGAGGACAGTCCCCGCCCGGTGGTGTTCGTCTTCGCCGGCAAGGCCCATCCCGCCGACGAGCCCGGACAGGCGTTGTTGCGCGAGGTCAGCCGGCTCGCGAACGAGCCGCGTTTTCTCGGGCACGTCCTGCTGCTCGAGGGCTACGACATGGGGCTGGCCCGGCGACTGGTCGGCGGTTGCGACATCTGGCTTAACACGCCCGAGCACCCCCTGGAAGCATCGGGCACGTCCGGGCAGAAGGCCGGGATCAACGGGGCGCTGAACCTCTCCGTGGCGGACGGCTGGTGGGCCGAGGGCCACTCGCATGGCCAGGGCGTGGCCAACGGCTGGTCCATCCAGCCCTGCACGGACTGCGGCGAGCGAGACCGCGAGGAAGCCTCCGACCTGCTCGACCTGCTCGAGACCGAGGTCATCCCGCTGTTCGACCGCCGCGATGGCCGGGGCGTACCGGTGGAATGGGTGAAGTGGCTCCGCCACGCCATCGAGACGATCATGCCCCGCTTCAACGCCGCACGCATGGTGCGCGACTACGCGGTGAACCACTACCGCACCGCCATCGATGCCGGTAGCCGCCTCGCGGCGGACGAGCACCGCCTGTCAGGACAGCTCGTCGGCTTCCGCGAGACCCTCGAGCATCACTGGGGCACCATCGAGGCCACGTTGCTGGGCGACCCGCCGGACGTGCTCCCGAGCCACGAACGGCTCGTTCTGGAGGTGGACGTGCGTTCGCCGGGCATCGACCCGGCCCACCTGCGGTGCGAGGCGGTGCTGACCACCGGCGACGGGCAACGGCAGGTCCGGGTCGGCGAGCGAGGGGAACACAGCGAGGAAGATGACGAGACGGCCCGCCACCGCATCACCCTGCCGAAAGGGCTCTTCGGCCAGGTCCGGTACCGGCTGCGGGTGGTGCCGACCCACGAGGCGCTGCTGCACCCCTACGAGACCGGCCTCATGCGCTGGCTGTAGGATCGGATATACCTTCAGCCGGTCTCGCCGGCCATCCTCAACCGCATGACCCGGAAGCGCTCCCCCATCTCGGTGGGCATGACGAGTTCCCGGAACTCCTGCGCCAGGCGAGTCTGGTCGGCCATGCCGGACTGGGCGAGCAGCAGGGCCTCGACGCGACGAGGCACGTCGGTGCCCAGGAGCCACTGCGCCTGGCTGCGCACGCCGTCGACCGCGAAACCCGCCGCCCGCGCCGCCGCTTCGACGGCCTCGAAGTCCACCCAGGCGGTGATGTCCTGCAGCCCGGGATAGACGAACGGATCCTCGTGGGCGAGGTGGCGGTAGTGGCACTTGAGCGTGCCCTCGTCCCGGTCGGCCCGGTAGATGTCGGCGGTGTGACTGCCGTAGTCGAACAGGTAGATCCAGCTCTCCTTGCCGGACAGCGCCTGCGCCATCTCGCCGAACCAGGGCTCGAGTTCGGGGTTGTACTCGGCCGACACCTCCATGCGTGCCGGGACGATCCCCTCGCCGATGCGACCGGTGATCGACTCGGCGGTATCGCGCAGCCGCGCATCCGGCCGGGCCGACCGCCAGCAGAAGCGCTGGCCGTCGAAGCCCACCATCAGCCGCTCGACCGTGTCGGGTTTGCCCGGCCACCAGCGGAAGCGTTCCACGGGCATGGCGTCGAGCACCTCGTTGGCCACCACCATGCCGCCGTCCCAGTCCAGCTCGGACCAGTCGTCGATCCAGCGGATCCGTTCGAACACCTCGGTTGGCAGCGCCTCGCGGAGGTTGTTCGCCTGCCGTTCGGCGAGCGCCGGGGATATCTCGAGGATGAGGTAGCGGGCGGGCAGACGGCCCTCCTCGGCAAGGATCGTCATCAGGTCGATGGCCAGGCGCCCGGAGCCGGCGCCGATCTCGAGAATGGCGTCACCCAGCCCGGCCTCGCGGGCCTGGCGCCACTCGTAGGCGATCCCCTCGGTGAAGAAGCGCGAGCGTTCCGGGGCCGTCACGAAGTCGCCGCCCGGCCCGAAGGCCACCTGGCCGCTGCCGTAGTAGCCGTAGTGGGGATGGTAGAGGACGCAAGCCATGTACTCGGCGAACGGGATCGGCCCGTCGGCCATCCGCTCCACCAGCAGCTCGATCAGGGCGAGGCTCTTGGCCCGGTCGGCCTCGTTCGGCGTGGGCAGCTCGAAACCTTCGCGACCAGCCGTCGACCCGCTCACGAACGCACCTCTGCCTCTCGCTCCCGGGTGATCTGCACGCCCACGCCGGCCGCCTCGGCCAGCGCGTTGGGCTTGAGGACGCGGAACGTGACACGTCGGACGGGGAACGTGCCGAGCAGGTCGGCACAAACCCGTTCGGCCAGCGTCTCGACCAGTTGAAAACGCCCCTCGCGGGCGATCTCGATCACGCGCCGGCTGACCACGGCGTAGTCCACGGTTCGGTCGATGTGATCGGCCTCGGCCGCCCGGGAAACGGAATCCACCTCGAGCACGAGGTCGACGCGCAGGGGCTGCATCGCCTCGCGTTCGTGCGGCAGGATGCCGATGACGGCATCGAAGGTCAGCCCCTCGACCAGGATACGGTCGGCCACGGGGGACAGGGGGGCGTGATCGAATTCGGTCACGGCGGATTCTCCCGACGATTGGAACGGTCGCGCCCGGCGGGTGCCGGGCAGAGGGAGAGGATATCAGAACGGGGAATGGCCGCGACCGGCGTCAGAACTGCGTGAAGTCGAACTCGAGGCTTTCCTGCGGTGCCTGGATGAAGTTCCCCTGCACGAAGTCGACCCCCATCGGCCAGATGATCTGCAGGCTCGCCGCGTCCTCGACGTTGGGCACGGCTACCCCCATCTGCGATTCCTTGACGTGCTGGACCACCTCGGCGACCCGTTCCTGGTTCGCGGTATCGCGGGCGAAGTCCTCCAGCAGCGAGCGCGCCACCTTGACCATCGGCACCGGCAGGTGCTGGAGGATGCGGAAATCCTCGTCACCGGAGCCGAAGCCGTCGAGAATCATCTCGGCCCCGAGGGGCTCAAGCGATTCGCGCATCTTGGCCAGGTGGCTGAGCAGGTGGCCGGCCTTGTCGACGCCCACCTGGATGACCAGGAGGCCCTCCGGCAATTGCGCGGACTCCATTCGCTGGCAGAGCCATTCGGAGAACTCGGGATCGTGCAGCGAGACATCGCTGATACGGATGAACAGCTTAACCCGGTCGTCCGCCTCCAGGCCTGCGCGCACTTCCTTGAGGGCGGACAGCACCACCCAGCGATCGATCGACTGGATCAGGTCGGCCCGCTCGGCCTGCGAGAGGAACTCGGTGGGCGAGATCAGCGAACCGTCCTCCTCGAGCATGCGCACGAAGACCTCGAATCGGCTCACCTCGCGGTCACCGGTGAGCGACACGATCGGCTGGAAGACCAGGGAAAAGCGGCTGTCGCGCAGGGCGGTCTT
The DNA here is from genome assembly GCF_041687595.1 of Guyparkeria sp. Taxonomy (NCBI): domain Bacteria; kingdom Pseudomonadati; phylum Pseudomonadota; class Gammaproteobacteria; order Chromatiales; family Thioalkalibacteraceae; genus Guyparkeria; species Guyparkeria sp. The sequence goes on from NZ_JAWLBP010000004.1 coordinate 26,228, forward strand.
GATCTTGCGCGCCCAGGCCTCGTCCTGCTCGCGCTCGGAGGCCGTCTTGAGATCCGGCTCGTACATGCGGGCAAGATAGCTGCCCTCCTGGGCCGCCCGCCCCGAGGCCCGCTCGACGCGGTCGACCAGCACGGCGGGGTTGGTCGGGGAGTTCTCGTCGAGCACCAGGTAGCCGGCCGAGGTGCTCACCGTCACCGACGTCGTTCCCTGGGTGTAGACGTAGTCGCGCGCCACGGCGTTGAGCTGGTCGGCCAGCTCAGCGGTCGCGTGCTGATCCAGTTTCCCCAGCAACACGAGGAAGGAGAACGCCCCGTGCCGCGCGACCAGCCCCTTGCCCCCTACCAGTTCCTCGACCTGCTTGCCGAACTCGGTCAGGAGATTGTCCATGCCGGTGGTGCCGATATGGTGCTTGATGTCGTCGTGATTGAGGATCTCGAGCAGAAGCAGCGCGCCACTGTCGCCCTCGCCCTGCCGGGCGATCTCCTCGCGCCGAGCCTCGATCTGCTCGAACAGGTAGTTGCGGTTGTACAGGCCGGTGAGCAGGTCGCGGCGG